>JBATEA010000210.1:0-3898 GCA_049663745.1 Steroidobacteraceae bacterium
CCGCAGATCCGTGAATCGTCCCGCGCGAGCTGCTGCAAGTGCCCGAAAAGCGCCCGGAACGCCCCGCAACCGCGGTGTTCCGGCAGAACGTAAACGGACTGGATCCAGAGCATCAGGCCATTGCGCCAGTCGCTCCACTCATAAGTCGTCATCAACTGGCCGACGGGCCTGCCATCGACTTCCGCTAGGTAGTAACGGCCAAGAGCGGAATCCTCCAATACCGCACGAACGCCCGGCTTCAGCAGGTCGGGATCCAGCCGCTGGCCCTCCGTTTCCTGCGCGAGCGACCCATTGGCGCTCTCGATGAACGGGATGTCGGCAAGCGTCGCCTCACGGATATTCATGGCTCCGCCAACGGTACACGATGCACCCGACGTCGTCTCCGGCGCAGGCCGGTTTGCTTGCTGCATGGGCACCGGGTCTTTACAATCCCGGCCCTCGTCGTGGGGCGGTAGCTCAGCTGGGAGAGCGCTGCGTTCGCAATGCAGAGGTCGAGGGTTCGATCCCCTTCCGCTCCACCAATATCTCCGATTGACAGCCACGCGGTCGCGTCCTAGCGTGGAGTCGAGCGTCGCAGTCGCGCGGCGCTGAGTTCGCGTCAGCAATTTCGGGAGATGGCAGATGGCAGCGAGAAAGAAGGCGAGAAAGGCCATGCGACGGCGGCCGGCAGCCCGCAGGAAGAGCGCAGGTCGCAGCGCAAAGGCGCGCAAGACGGTGCGTAAAGTCGCGCGCAGGGCCGAGAGTACGGCACGCAAGACCGTCCGCAAGGCGACGGCGGTGACCCGCAAGTCGGTAAAGGTCGCGAAGCGCAAGGCTCGTTCGGCGATCAAGAGCACGGCCAGGACGGTCCGGGCAGCGACCCGTACCGTCGAGAAGGCAGCGAACCAGGCGGTGACCAGCGCGGCCGATACGGTCGAGCGGGCGACCACGGCTGTCGAGGCGTCGGTGTCGGCGCCAAAGGCAGTTGAGCCGGCACCGGCCATGGCGGCGGCGCCGGCCGTCTGAGCGCGTTCGCACCCCCGGATTTCCAGGGGCCGGTCCGGACGGACCGGTCCTCGGGTAACATTGCGCCGCTCTTGCCCCGGTAGCTCAGTGGATAGAGCGGCCGCCTCCTAAGCGGCAGGTCGTCGGTTCAACTCCGGCCCGGGGCGCCAGTTTCCCGGCGGCCTATACTCGCCGGGGGGCCTTGCACTCCATGGTCAAGGACAGCCGGAAAATTGCCGCCATCCTGGCGGCGGATGTCGTCGAATACAGCCGGCTGATGGAAGCCGACGAAAACGGCACGCTCGCCGCCCTGAAGATCCGTCGCGCCGTTTTTGCCGAGCTGGTCGCCGAATTCGATGGCCGCGAGTTCGGCAGCGTCGGCGACAGCCTGATGGCCGAGTTCCCGAGTGCGGTGAACGCGGTGACGTGTGCCCTGGCCGTCCAGCAGCGCATCGAAGCGGAAAACGCCACATTGCCCGCCGCACGGCGCATGCAGCTGCGCATCGGCGTCAATCTCGGCGATGTCATCCACGAAAGCGATTCCGCTTTCGGTGATGCGGTCAATGTCGCCGCACGGCTGCAGGCGCTCGCAAGACCCGGGAGGGTGCTGATCTCCGGGCCAGTCTACGACCAGGTCCATCTCAAGGTTCCGGCGCGATTCGCTGCTGCTGGCACACGCCAGGTCAAGAACATCCACGAGCCCGTCAGGACCTTCGAGGTACTGCCTGCCGAGGCCCCGGGGATCGCTGGACGAATCAGGGGAATCTTCGCTCACATGGGCTCGTGGCGCGTGCGCCGGGCAGCAGTGGCGGTCGCAGCGCTCTTCGTCGCCCTGGCCCTCGGTCTCCTCGGCCGCGAGCTGATCCAGCCGAACGCGAGTCACCGCCTCGGTAATCTGCTGGGGTCACTGGAGAGGACGGCCGGACCGAACTCGATTGCGGTCCTGCCATTCGTGAACATGAGCGGCGATCCGCACAACGATTATCTGGGGGAGGGACTTTCGGAGGAGCTGTCATATCGCCTGACAAAAATTCCGGAGCTGCGCGTCGCAGCGAGGACGTCCGCTTTCGCATTCAAGGGAAAGGAACTGGAAGTGGGCGAGATTGCCGACAGGCTTGGCGTGAACTACGTGGTGGAAGGCAGTATCAGGCGGCAGGCGGATCGGATTCGCGTCTATGCCGCGCTGGTCGAGGGCGCCACTGGTTCCAACCGCTGGACCAACTCATACGAATCGCCGTCCGTCGATCTTTTCAAGATCGAGAGCGACATGGCGGCCCAGGTCATCAAGGCGCTCAAGCTAGTGCTTGGCGGAAAAGCCGAGGCATCCACCTTGCAGCCGGGGAAAGGTAACGCAATTGCCTACGACTTCTACCTGCAGGGTCTCGCTTACCTGCGCCAGCCCGTCAGCTCGAAAACGCTCGAGTCGGCAGAGCAGCTGTTTGAACGTGCACTCGCGGAGCAGCCGGATTTCGCGCGCGCACAGGCCGGACTTTGTGAAACGCGCGTGGATCGTTACTTGCATGAAAAAGTTCCGGGATACGTCTCAGCCGCCGAGGAAGCCTGCGCCAATGCGGAAGCGCTCGATAGTTCCGCGCAGGAAGTCCACATGGCGATCGGCGGGCTGCGCCTGGCGACAGGCGACGCGACCGAGGCGGAAGCGGCATATCGACGCGCGCTCGCGCTGGTGCCGCAATCGCCTGACGCACTCATTGGGCTCGCCCAGTCGCTTGCCGCTGGCGGAAAAATGGATGAGGCGGAAAGCACGCATCAGCGGGCGATCGCTGCGCAATCAAGTTACGCCGCGACGCACATCACTTATGGCAACTTCCTGCTTTCGCAAGGGCGTGCCGCGGATGCAGTCCCCGAATACGAGCTTGCCACCGCGCTGACTCCGGATAATCCCAATGCATTGAGCAACCTGGGCGGGGCTTACCTGCTGATGGGAAACTTTGAGAAAGCGGCCGATGCATTCGCCCGCTCGTTGGCGTTGGAGCCGCGCCGTGCCAGTTACTCCAACACGGGAACCGTGAAATATTACCTTGGGCGCTTCGGCGAGGCAGCCGAGATGTTCCGCAAGGCAATCGAATTCGCCCCGGCCGATCATCGCTTGTGGGGCAATCTCGCCGATGCGCAGCTCTTTGATTTGAAACCGGAAGAGGCGAGGGAATCGTACCACAGGGCGCTCGAACTGGCCGACGGCGAACTGGCCGTCAATCCGAAGCATGCAGTGAACCAGGCGCAGGCGGCGTATTATGCGACGCGACTCGACGATCCGAAGCGAGCGATGCGCGGTATTGCAATGGCGCTTTCAGAAGGTGACGGGGATTACTATGTGCAGTACTACGTCGCGCTCGCCGAGCTGGGTCTGGGCGACAGGTCCGCAGCACTCGCTCACGCCAGGCGTGCACGGGCACTCGGGTACCCGGAAATAATGATGCGGGCCGCGCCGGAACTGGGCGCAATCGGGAAAATGCTGTGAATAACAATTGGGGCTGAGGACACGGGAGTACCACCATGGCAAAACTTGACTTCCACATCGTCGCGAGGGGCAATCCGCTCCGGACATGCACGATGACGAGAAAAGAGAAGGACAACGAGAAGGTCGTTTTCCACAACGACTCCGCCGCGGTGCTCACGATTACGGTCGACCGCCTGGACGTGCTCAGCGACGCCAGCGGCAATCTTCTTACGAGCAACACATTTCAGGTAGCCGCAGGCGGCCACAAGACATTCAAGATTCACGACGATTGTCCACCGGCCACGGAACTCAAGTACACGGCCACGGTAAGCGGTGCAATGCCTGAGGACCCGATCATCATCATCGAGCGATAGACACGGCCCGGGAATCGTTTCAGTTGTCCTGTGCTTCCTTCTTGATGGCGCCTTCATCGCGCACGGTGATGACGCCGCGTCC
>JBATEA010000211.1:0-3093 GCA_049663745.1 Steroidobacteraceae bacterium
GTGGAGCGCTATGCCAACCTGGCTGAAAGCGCTGCCGAGCGGCTGGCGCGTCTCGGGTATGCAAACGTGCACGTGCTGCACGGTGACGGCACTCTGGGCTGGCCGGAGCACGCGCCTTATGACGCGATCCTGGTCGCCGCCGGCGGCCCCGAGGTGCCTCCCACGCTGCGCGAGCAGCTCGCGATCGGCGGGCGGCTGGTCATTCCCGTCGGCCCGACCACCCGTTCCCAGCAGATCGTCCGCATCACCCGCATCGCAGCACACCGCTTTGAGGAAGACGAGCTCATCGCGGTTGCCTTCGTGCCATTGATCGGCCAGGAAGGCTGGCAGGAAGGCGGCGAGCGCCCGACCCGGGACCGGGTCACTGCACCGCGGCCGGCTACCGATCGACCGCTTTCGTCCCTGCTGGCCGATGCCTGCGAACCGTTCGATGCAATCGAGTCGGCAGATCTGAGCCCGCTCATGGAACGCATCGGCGATTCCGGCGTGGTCCTGCTGGGCGAGGCGACCCATGGCACGAGCGAGTTCTACCGCATGCGTGCCCGCATCACCCGTGAACTCATCGAGCGCAAGGGTTTCACAATCGTCGCGGCCGAGGCGGATTGGCCTGATGCGGCGCGAATCGATCACTACGTCCGGTATCTCGAACATCCAGCCCCGGACTGGATCGCCTTCACTCGCTTCCCGACCTGGATGTGGCGCAACCATGAGGTGCGCGAACTGGTCGACTGGCTGCGCGATCACAATCACAATGTCAGCGCCGAGCACAGGGTCGGTTTTTACGGCCTCGATCTCTACAGCCTTTTCACGTCGATTTCCGCAGTGCTCACGTATCTGGAAGACGTGGACCCGCAGACCGCCGCCGTCGCACGTCACCGTTACGGCTGCCTTTCTCCGTGGGAATCCGATCCGGCTACCTATGGCTATGCGGCGCTGACCGAACGCTACCGCTCCTGTGAGGGCGACGTCGTGCGCATGTTGCAGGAGCTGCTGGCCGGCCGCCTGCACTATCTTGGCGCGGACGGCGAACGCTATTTCGACGCCGTTCAGAACGCGCGACTGGTGGAGCAAGCCGAGCGCTATTACCGGCTGATGTACTACGGCGGCCCGGTGTCGTGGAATCACCGTGACACCCACATGTTCGAGACGCTGAAGCGCGTCCTGGAAGCTCGCGGCACAGGCTCGAAGGCGGTGGTGTGGGCACACAACTCACATGTAGGCGACGCCGCGGCGACCGAGATGGGAACGCGCGGCGAACTCAACATCGGTCAGCTCTGCCGCCAGGAATTCGGGACAGCGGTTTACGCCATTGGCTTCGGCACCGATCACGGCACCGTGGCCGCGGCGAGCGACTGGGGTGCAGCGATGGAGATCAAGGACGTCCGCCCGTCGATGCTGCGGAGTTATGAACGGCTCTGCCATACGACACAGCTACCACGGTTCCTGGTCGGACTGCGTGCTGAAGGGGAACTTCGCGACGGGCTGCTGGAACCGCAACTCGAGCGCGCAATTGGTGTCATCTATCGCCCGGAAACCGAGCTCGCAAGTCACTACTTCATGGCGCATCTGCCGCGGCAATTCGACGAGTACATCTGGTTTGATGAAACGCGGGCGGTACAGCCGCTCAAGAGCCAGGAAGTGGCAGGCATGCCCGAGACCTATCCTTACGGTCTTTGAGACCGAGAGTGGATCAGCAAGCGCGATTCCGTCTGGCCCGGCAACTGATGGACGAGTTCGCCGTTGCCACTGGTCTCATCGGGACTGCGTCACCACGCCGCTATCTCTGGACCGATGCGTTTGCCGTCTGCAATTTCCTCGGACTGCATCTTGACGGTGGCGATGGCCGTGATCTTGATCTCGCGCTCCGGCTCGTTGACCAGGTGCACCGCGTCCTGGGGCGCCACCGGCAGGACGACCCACGTCAGGGCTGGATCAGCGGTCTTGCGGACGAGGAGGGCGAGCGTCATCCGACTCGCGGTGGTCTGCGCATTGGCAAGGAACGTCCCGAGCGCCAGGCCGGACAGCCATTCGACCCGCGCCTGGAATGGGATCGTGACGGCCAGTATTTTCATTACCTGACCCAGTGGATGCATTCACTGCATCGCGTCTGCCAGGAAATCGGCCAGCCCATATTCCACGATTGGGCGGTCGAGTTGGCTCAGACGGCGCACGCGCGCTTTACGCGATCCGACTCTCCGGCCGGGCAGCCGCGCATGGTCTGGAAAATGAGTGTCGGCCTGGACAGGGTGCTGGTGCCTTCCATGGGACAGCACGATCCGCTCGATGCGCTCCTTGCGTATCTCGAACTCCGGGCCAACGCAATTCTCGAAAGGGAGATCCGCGAAGCCCGCGTGCTATGCGCGCAGGTCCAATGGGAGACCGATGACCCTCTGGGCATCGGCACACTGCTGACCGGCCTCTTTCGGCTGGCCAAAATCATCACAAGCAACCTTGCCCCGGAGGCAGCGCTTTTTGCGCGCATGGTGGCGGCCGCCAGGATCAGCCTCGAGGCATACACACGAGACGACCCCTTGAGCGCGCCCGCGGAGTCGCGGCTTGCCTTTCGGGAATTGGGCCTGGCGATCGGCCTGCATGCCATCGACCGACTCGCTCAGCCACACGTATCCGATGAGGGAGAGCAAGATGGCCTCGAAGTCATATCGTCACACCGCTCACTGGCTTCCCGTGTCGACGCCTTCTGGAGCGCTCCTGAGAATCGCCAGAGCCGCAGCTGGAAGGCACATGCCGACATCAACGGTGTCATGCTCGCAACGAGCTTGATTCCGCGTGGTTATCTCGGAAGCTGAAAAGAGGGGATTACGCCGGTGGAAATGCGGGCGGTGTTGTAGTCAGCTATCTATGTCTTATTTAACATAATATACATTATGCGAACTTACTCATCCGCCAATGACCTTTGGCGCCGCAAGCCCTTTCTCCCGGCATTGCCCCCGATAGATCTCGAGCACGGTCGCCGCATCGAGGACCGTCTCCACATTCCCCGCAGCATCCAGATTCAGATTGGCGCCGCGGATCGCGAACCACACGTCCGTGACTCCCTTGTTCGTCTTCGGCACGTGCAGTGTGTGGATGGCG
>JBATEA010000212.1:0-1683 GCA_049663745.1 Steroidobacteraceae bacterium
GTCGGCAGCCGGCAGTTGTGCAGGATGATCTTCAGCACATCGTCCTGCAGTTTGCCGCCCCGGATGATCTTCACCGGCGGCACCGCGACGCCCTCTTCGAAGAACGTCCGTGCGTCGGTCGGCAGCGAACCCGGCACCTTGCCGCCGACGTCGGTCATGTGGCCGAACATCGCCGCCCAGGCGATCACGCGGCCGTCCTTGTACACGGGCATCAGCAGCAGCCAGTCGTTGATGTGGCTTATCGCGCCGTTGCACGAGTACGGATCATTGGTCAGGAAGACGTCGCCTTCCTCGACCGTGCCGTCGTAGCCCTGCATGAAGCCGTAGATGAATGAGCCAAACTGGCCGACCACCATCTTGCCTTCGAGGTTCGCGATCAGCGGAAACTCGTCGTGCTGCTCGCGGATGCCGGGCGACATCGCGGTGCGGAACAGAACGGTATCCATCTCGAAGCGCGCATTGCGCAGTGCGCTTTCGATGATGTCGATCGTGACGCTGTCCACCTTCACTTTCCGGAATGACTTCTTGCTGCGCTCGATGATCTTCGCGGGCATGGGGTACTCTCCGTCGTGCTCTTCAGGCCAGCTTCTTGTGTGAATCCGGGTAGATCAGGATGTTGCCGAGGCGGTCCACGAGACCCGTGTGTTTCGGCAGCACCACGGTCGTCGAGTCCATCTCGATCACTATTGCCGGGCCACGCACGCGATTGCCGGCCTTCAGCTTCGCGCGGTCATAGACGGTGGCGTTCTGTTTCCTGCGTTCCATGTACACCGTTTGCTTGCCGATCGCGGCGGCCTTCGGGTTGCGGTCGCCGCGGGTTATCACGGCCTGGTGCACGGATATGCCCCGGCCCTGCACCACGGCGCGGAGCGCGACGAACTCGTGCTCCAGCGGCAGCGCGAATGTGAAGAGCCGCTTGTGCTCCTCGTCAAATGGCGCCGAAATCGCCTTCAACCCGCGTTTCTTCAGCGCTTTGATGTCCACGTCGATCGTGAGCCGCAGCCCCTGGCCGTGATAGCGCACGTCCACCTGGTAACTGCGCTTGATTTCGGCGCGCGGCACCTTCTCGCGCTCGAGCGCCTGCGCGGCGGTCGCCGACAGTTGCTCGAGGATCTTCGCGATTTCGGCTGGCGACGTTTCCGAGAACTTGCGGATGTAGGTGCGCGCGGATTCGTCGCGCAGCGCCGTCGTCGCATCGCCGAGCGCGCACAATACGCCCGGGCCCGGCGGAATGATGGAAGGCCAGGAGCCGAGCAGTATCGAGAGCGCGTTCGCGTGCAGCGGGCCGGCGCCGCCGAAGGCGATCAGCGCGTAGTCGCGCGGGTCGTGGCCCTGCTCGACCGATACCAGCCGCAGTGCGCTCACCATGTTCTCGTTGACGATGTCGTAGACGCCGAGCGCCGCATCCGGCAGCGACTTGCCGAGTGCAGCCGCGATCTTTCCGACCGCCTGCTTCGATAATTCTGGCTTCAGTTCCAGCTCGCCGCCGAGCCGCTGCATTTCCGGCAGGTAGCCGAGCACGACGTTCGCATCGGTAACCGTCGGCTGGGTGCCGCCGCGGCCATAGGCCGCCGGGCCGGGATCCGCGCCGGCCGACTGCGGGCCGACGCGCAGCGCCTTCGTCAGTTCCGGCACGTGCGCGATCGATCCACCGCCGGCGCCGATGCTGCGAACGTCCACGGA
>JBATEA010000213.1:0-3325 GCA_049663745.1 Steroidobacteraceae bacterium
CTACACGGTGGCCCACCAGGCAATGCAGCTCGGATTCCTGCCGCGGCTGACCGTGATCCATTCGTCTGACGAAACGGAAGGGCAGATATACGCACCCGCTGCGAACTGGCTCCTGATGTGGGCGACCATCGGCCTGGTGCTGGCATTCGGCAGCTCGGACGCCCTGGCGGGCGCCTATGGCGTCGCGATTTCGGGCGCGATGCTGGTCAATAACATCTTCATGATCGCGTGGCTGGGAGCACAGCGGGGCGGCGGCGTGCGGACGATGCAGGTGATGGCTTACTTCGAACTGATCATCGTGCTCTCGTTCCTGGCGGCCAACAGCCTGAAGATCCCGGCAGGCGGCTGGCTGCCGCTGGCCGCGTGCGGCGTGATCCTGACCATCATGCTGACCTGGCGCGACGGCCGGCTCGCGGGGCTCGACCAGTTGCTGCGGCGCCAGATGCCGTTGCGCTCGCTGATCACGCTCGTGGCGGAAGAAGGGCTGAACCGGGTTCCGGGCACTGCCGTCTATCTCGACAGCAGCGCAAGCGGCGTGCCGCGCGCTCTGCAGCGCACGATCGAGACGCACAAGACCATCCACGAGCGCATGGTTCTGCTGACGGTCGAGACAGGTGACGAGCCCAGATCCAGGAAAGGGCAGCGCGTCACCGTCCGCGAACTGGCGCAGGGCCTGTACCGCGTCGTGGCGCGTTACGGATTCATGGAATCCCGCAGCGTGCCATCACTGCTCGCGGAGGCCGAGGCCGAGGGCCTGCCATTCAAACCGGCCGAGACTATCTATGTGCTGGGCCAGAAGAACATCCTGGTTACCGGGCGTTCCGGCCTGGCGCGCTGGCGCAAGCGCTTGTACGCGGCGATGGCGCGCAATGCGCGGCCGGCCGCCCGTCACTTCGGCCTGCCGCCGGGACGCGTCATCGAGATCGGCGAGCAGCTGGAAATCTAGATTCAGCCCTCGGCCAGGCGCCGGACAGCCTGCAGCGCGACCGACAGCGTCGGGAAATCCGCGCTGCCGAGGGTCTTCATCTCCTGCATCGCGCGAGCGAGGTTCTCGGCCGGGACACCGGCCTTGGCGAGCCAGGCGCGAATCGCGGTACCGGGTTCACGCCTGCCGCTGCGTGCGAGCACCTTGTCGCACAGCCTGCGATGCAGGAGGTAAGCCTCTTCGCGCAGCGTGCCGCGCGCAACGGCCTGCCAGTGGCCGTCGACCGCGAGCCGTTCGATCTCGCCGCGGATCCAGTCGAGCCCCGTGGAAGCACCAAGGCTGAAATACACCCTGGCCGCATGCGTAACCGGCACCCTGCGCGCAAGCGCGACCTCGACGATGTCCACACCGGCATGGACCGCGCCCAGGCAGGCGACGCGGCGCGCGACGTGCGGCGGCACGCCTTCGCGCGCATAGCGCTTCAACGCGCGGTCGTAGCGTTCGATCTCCAGGCCCTCGATCAGTTCGGGCAGCTCCCGCATCAGCTCGGTGATGCCCGGGCCCAGGCGGGAAACGGCGCGCTCGATGTCGAGGTCCATGCCGAGATTGCGCAAGACCCATTGGGTGAGGTGTCGCAGCAACCGCGTCGTCTCGTACATCATGTCGTACTGGAGTTCGGTCGGCGCGCGATCGTCCAGTGCCTCGATGTCCGCCCACAATTCGCGCATGCCGGTCACTTCGCGCGCGATCGAGTAGGCACGCGCGATGCTGCCGACGTCAGCGCCGGTCTCCTCCTGGGCGCGGATTGCGAATACGGGTCCCATGCGGTTGACCATGCTGTTGGTGGTCGCAGTGACGATGATCTCGCGGCGCAGCTGGTGGCGCAGGATGGCGCGCAGGTATTTCTTCCGCACCGGCAACGGGAAATAGCGCGTCAATTCGCTGCCGAGATAGCTGTCCTCCGCGACATTCGACTCGATCAGCCGGTCATACAGCCAGATCTTCGAATACGACAGCAGCATCGCGAGTTCGGGCCGAGTGAGGCCGAGGCCCTGGCGACGCCGCTCGACGATCTCGTCATCCGCCGGCAGCGCCTCGAGCGCCCGATTCAGCGTCCCCGCGCGCTCGAG
This sequence comes from Steroidobacteraceae bacterium, assembly GCA_049663745.1. Lineage (GTDB taxonomy): Bacteria > Pseudomonadota > Gammaproteobacteria > Steroidobacterales > Steroidobacteraceae > SCUD01. The sequence goes on from JBATEA010000213.1 coordinate 2,056, forward strand.
GGCGTGGATCACATGGCCCAGCTCCGAGATGCGCTCGGCCGCCCGCGCCTGAAGGGTCGAGATCGCGAAGCTCTGCAGGTAATTGTTGCGCAGGACGAGCGCGGAAACCTCATCCGTCATGCGCGCCAGCAGTCGGTCACGCACGGCGCGCCGGAGCCTGCCCGATCCCATCATCGGGTTCAGCAGGATCTTGAGGTTGACTTCGACGTCGGAGCAGTTGACGCCGCCGGAATTATCGATGAAGTCCGTGTTGATCCGCCCGCCGGCCGCCGCATATTCGACGCGCCCGCGTTGCGACAGTCCCAGGTTGCCGCCTTCGCCGATCACCCGGCAACGCAGCTCCCGCCCGTCGATGCGTAATGCGTCGTTCGAGCGGTCGCCGATCTCGGCGTGGGTTTCGTCGACGGCCTTGACGTAGGTCCCGATGCCGCCGTTCCAAAGGAGGTCAACGGGCAACTTCAGGATCGCGCGGATGATCTCGACCGGCGTTGCATTGGCGGCGTCGAAGCCGAGCATCGTACGCGCCTCGGCGGACAGCGCGATTGACTTGCTCTGGCGCGAATGGATCCCGCCGCCCTTCGACAGCAGTTTCGCGTCGTAGTCCTCCCAGCTGGAACGCGGCAGATTGAACAGGCGCAGGCGCTCGGTGAAGCTGCGAGCCGCATCCGGAGACGGGTCGAGCACGATGTGCTGGTGGTTGAATGCGGCCAGCAGGCGGATGTGCCTGGAGAGCAGCATCGCATTGCCGAATACGTCGCCTGACATGTCGCCGATGCCGGCGACGGTGAAGTCCTGCGACTGGATGTTGACGCCGATCTCGCGGAAATGCCGGCGAACAGATTCCCAGCCGCCGCGCGCAGTGATCGCCATCTTCTTGTGGTCGTAGCCGGCCGAGCCGCCGGAAGCGAACGCATCGCCAAGCCAGAAGCCATATTCCGCCGAGATCGCATTGGCGACATCCGAAAATGTGGCCGTGCCCTTGTCCGCCGCAACCACGAGATAGGGATCGTCGGTGTCGCAACGCACGACTTTGGGTGGCGGCACTACCTTCCCGCCGACCACGTTATCGGTCAGGTCGAGCAGTGCGTGTATGAACATTCGATAGCATTCCGTGCCATCGCGCAGCGCTTCTTCGCGAGTCGGCGGTGGTCGGCGCGGCACGAAGCCGCCCTTGGCGCCGACCGGCACGATCACCGTGTTCTTGACGTGCTGGGCCTTCATGAGGCCGAGGATCTCGGTGCGGAAGTCCTCGCGGCGGTCGGACCAGCGC
>JBATEA010000214.1:0-8249 GCA_049663745.1 Steroidobacteraceae bacterium
GTTCATGGTCGCGCGCGTTGACCCGAAGAATCCGCCGGTCAGCGCATTGACCGCCGGTGATTCCCAGGCGGCTCCGTGACCGGGCTGCCCGCCCGCGCGCGCGTAGATGCCGCATTGCACGGCCGGCGAGCCGATCTCGCGAGCGAGCGCGGCCGCGGCATGACGATTGCGCGACCGTGAAGACAGCGCCATACCGACGCCACCGAGGACAGATCCGATGGAGCCACTGCGACCGCGCGGCGCGTTTCCGAAGCGCAGTGCCTTTGCCCTGAATCCCGGGCGCGCGTAATTCGAGTAGCCGAACATCAGCGGCACGTAGAGGATTTCATCCGTTCCGGTCATCCGGTCCGAGATGCCGATCGGATCGCTGCCCTGCGATGAAGGATGCAGGTCGCGGGCCAGGCGACGCAGGAATTCGAGCGCCTCGGATCCCGCCGCCTGATTTACCGGCGCGCCCTCGGTCCAGAAACCGGTGCCGGCGATGGCGACGCCAAGCGACAGGAATGCGCAATAAGCGTGATTCGGATTCAGCGGGATCGCAATCCTGCCCGGCGCATTGCGGCAGCCGACGGCGAGCGCCGCAACCTCGTCCCAGGTCTGTGGCGACGCTCCGCGGCCCGCAGCACGCCAGAGGTCCTCGCGCACGGCGCTGACCTGACACGCCGCATCGATTGCGAGCGCCCATTGCTTTCCCGCCCAGGTATATGAGTGGTAGCTGGGGCCCACGCTGTGTGCGGCCTGATCCGCGAGGTAGGCAGCATCGACCCAGTCATCGACCGGCACTATCAAGCCCGACTCGGCCGCGACTCCGACGAATGGATAATCGATGAGCACGAGGTCATAGGTTGTCGCCAAGTCCTCGAGCGGCTGGTCCTCGAAGTCCTTCAGCGGCCTCGCGTCCCATTTCACCGGAACGCCGGAAGTTTTCGTCCAGCCAGTCGAAATGGCCTCGAGCGGATCGCGCGCGCGTGGGTGATCCCAGGCCATGCCGCGCAACGCAATTGTCGCGCCCGACATTCATTTGGCCTTGCGCGCGGTCTTCGGATCCCGGTAGAGGACGGTCTGTATGTGCTCGCAGTAGAGGACCAGTTCGCCCTCTTCCTTGAACACCTCGTACTTCGCCCGCGTCAGGCCACGATCCTCGTACTTGGGTTCCTTGGCAAGATTCGTGCGAATCGTATAGATGGTGTCGCCGATGAAGACCGGCTTGATGAAGCGCAGCCTGTCGTAACCGTACGAAAATGCCTGCAGCCAGTTGGTCGCGACGAGGCCGATGCCTGCGCTGAAGACGAAAGCGCCGGCCACCAGCCTGCGGCCGAACAGCCCTTCTTCACGGGCGAAGATCTCGTCGGCGACGTAGGGGTGGATGTCGACGACCAGCGTGTTGAAGGTCATGCTCTCGCCCTCGGAGAGCGTGCGGCGGATGGTGCGGATCTGGTGGCCGATTTCGAAGTCTTCCCAATAGAAGTCTTCGCAGCTCCACAGCGGGATCGCCCGGTGTGCAGCCGGAATCTTTGCGTCGTACACGGTCCTGCCCCTCACCGTTCGTGACTTGTCGATTCGACAAGTGACATGTTAGCCTACGGCTCTCGCGCCCATCAATGCAACATTTCCGGCCAAAAGCGGCCTACTAACATGTCAGGACGCCAATCCCAGGGTCCATCAGTGGCTGGGGAGCCATTGCGCGACCGCGTCGCCCTGATCACCGGAGGGGCCGGCGGCATCGGGTTCGCAATTGCGGGGCGCTTTGCGCGTGCCGGCGCCCACATTGCGATCGCGGACATCCGCAGCGAAGCGGCGGAACAGGCGGCGGACGAGATCCGGCGCATGGGCCGCCAGGCCATCGGCCTCGGCGGCGACGTGAGCCGGTCGAATGACGCCGATGCGCTGGCGCGCGCCACGCTCGCGGAATTCGGGCGCATCGATATTCTCGTGAATAACGCCGGCCTGATGGGTCGCGTGGCGCCGCTGTGGGAATTGAAGGACGAGGACTGGAACCAGGTCATCGGCGTCGATCTCAGCAGCGTGTTCTTCGTCAGCCGTGCGGTCATTCCGCACATGCGCGCGCGGAAGAGCGGCTGCATCGTCAGCGTATCGTCGATCGCCGGAAAGGAAGGGACGCCGCGGCTCGTTCCTTATTCGGTGGCGAAGGCCGGCATCATCGGTTTCACCAAGGCGCTCGGTAAAGAACTTGTCGGGGACGGCATCCGCGTCAACTGCGTGGCGCCCGGCGTGGTCGAGACACGGCTGCTCGATCAGTTGCCGCCGGAGGCAACTCAAATGATGCTCAGCAAGATCCCGATGGGCCGGTTCGGGACCGTGGACGAAGTTGCGGCGGTCGTTTATTTCCTCGTGTCGGACGACGCGAGCTTCATCACCGCGCAATGCTTCGACGCGAGCGGCGGACGGGCCACTTACTGAACGATGCGGGAGCGAAAATCATGAAAAGAAGCGTCGATCGGATCCTGACCACGCATACCGGCAGCCTGCCGCGTCCCGACATGCTGGTCCAGCTCATGTTCGAGAAGGAGGAAGGCCGGGCGGTCGATGCGAAACTGCTCGCCGATCGGGTACGCAATTCGGTACGCGAAATCGTCGAGCATCAGCATGCCGTTGGCATCGACGTCGTCAGCGACGGCGAGATGAGCAAATTGAGCTATGCCACGTATGTGACGGAGCGCCTGACTGGATTCGGAGGAATATCTAACCCTCCGAAGCTCTCCGATATCCTGGAGCATCCGAATGTCGCCAGTCATTACTTCAATGACCCCGGCGTCAAGCTGCTGAACAAGAATCGCCCGGCGTGCAATGGCCCGGTGACGCCGAGGGGTGGGCCGGAGGCCGCGAACGACATCGCCAACTTCAAGCAGGCGCTCGCCGGCGTGCAGGTCGAGGACGCATTCCTGACGGCCGCCTCCCCCGGCGTCGTCTCGATGTTCCTCGGCAATACCTTTTACAAGACCGAAGAAGAATTCCTGTGGGCGGTCGCGGAGGCGATGAAGCCGGAGTACGAGGCCATCGTGCGCGCCGGCTTCGTGCTGCAGCTCGATTGCCCGGACCTTGCGATGACACGGCACCGTGAATTCGCCGACCGGCCGGTCGAGGAATTCAGGGCCTACGCCCGCAGGCATATCGAGGTTCTGAACGCCGCGACCGCGAACATTCCGGCCGATCGCATGCGCGTGCACCTGTGCTGGGGAAACTACCCGGGGCCGCACCATCGCGACGTGCCGCTCGAACAGATCATCGACCTGATCCTGGCTCTGCGCCCGCAGGGGCTGTCATTCGAAGCCTCCAACTCGCGCCACGCGCATGAGTGGAAGGTCTTCGAGAAGGTTCGCCTGCCGGAAGGAAAGGTCCTGATTCCGGGCGTCATCGAATCCATGTCGAACCGAATCGAGCATCCGGAACTCGTCGCCCAGCGTCTCGTCAGGTTTGCGAAGCTCGTTGGCCGGGAGAATGTCATCGGCGGCAGTGACTGCGGCTTCGGCACGTTTGTCGGCGTCGCGCTGGTCGAGCCGGAGATTGCCTGGGCCAAGCTCGAATCGCTCGCGGAGGGCGCGCGCCTTGCGTCAAAGGAACTGTGGTAAGCGCTGGCGACACCGAAACAGCTAGCGATTGATGCGCGTGCGCAACAGCACCACGCGATAGGGATCCCAGGTCGACACGTTCCAGATCAGGTCGACGCCCGAACCCGCGGGTCTGGTCCATTGCTCGATGATGTTGACGCCGTACAGGAAGCCATACTCGCGCGGATTCACTCCATCCCAATCGGTCGAATCAGCGCAGCCAACCTGCACGCAATCCGGATGATGCAGGATTCCGCCCGGAGCGAACTGCTGTTCCGGAGGATTCCTGGCGGGATCGCCCCCGACAAGGACATCCTGCGGCGGAGACCAGGGCCCCCAGGGATTATCCGCGCTGCGCATGCGGATCGCGCCGTTGCCGAGGTCGATGGCCTTGCATTCGGAGCCGGCAAAGAATTCCAGCAGGCCGCAAGTCGGCAGAACCGGGCTGGTCAGGTTGATCAGGCCGCCGCCATACAGCATGACCCATTTCTTCAGCGGGCCGACCCAGGTGAGGGTCATCTGGTCCACGATGTCGTACTGCTCGACGGGCTGGATGCCCTGCTGCGTGGAATCGAGATCCACCGCGACGGCGTCCCGTTCGTTGTCGCTGAACTGCGGGACGCCCTTGGCGTCCGAGCCCGCGTAATAATGTGGTGTCCAGTCGAGACGATCGCCGACCGGCATGTCGGCATACGCGAAATAGAGCCCGAGCGATCGTCCTGTCGCCTTCACGCCGATGAAGCCCGGACGTCCCCACAGGAAGACGCGCCGGTTTTCACCGGTATCGCCTGCAATGCGGTAATCCTGCTCGCGGGTCCCGCGCGCGGGAACGAAATCCTGCACCGTGCGCGGCGTGACATTGGAAAACTTGTTGGTCAGCCATTCCTTGATGTCGGTGTAGCGCCGGGGATCCTCCGTGCTGCGCAGGCCGGCCAGGTTCTTCACCGCCACGCTGCTGGTCCGGCCCACTCCGCTGTCCGCCCAGACGGAGCTGGAAGTATCGACGCAGAAGCCGCTGCCGGCGACCGGCTTGCCGTCACCGTCGTTCAAGGTGTCGGCGTTGCATCCGGGAGCCCCATCGACGCAGGCGACGGTCAGGCCCGTGTCGGCGTCGGGGCGCTCGCCGACAAAGCCGAGGCCTGCGTCGCAGGCGAACCCATTGCCGCAGTCGGCATCCGCGCGACAGGCCTGTTGCTTGGAAAAATAGAAGAGCCCGTATTCGCGCCGGCCGTTGCTGAATCCGCCGAGCGGCGTCTTGAACGATTCCATCGGGCGCCCGAGATTGATGGCGGAGACTTCCGTCGTGCCGGCGTTCTGTCCGAGCCGCAGCCGCGGAACATTGCCCGGCGTGATCAGCGACGGGTCCGGCCAGTCCGCCAGCTCGATGGTGCCGAAACTGTCGTCGTAAAGCCCCTTGCTTGAAGCTTCAATTGGTTCTCCCTTTTCCGTCGCTGCGGTGTCACCGAACAGGAAATGCAGCTGCCCGTCGTGCTGATAGCTCCAGCCAAGATCCGTGCCGTAATACGCGATCTTCAGCGGCGACATGTTTGCGGGATGCAGCGGAGCGTCATGGCCCGTGAAGGGTCCCAGGACCGTGGTCGCGCCGACGGTCGGATCGGCAGCCGAATTTTGAATGCCGGCCAGCAACAGGCAGGCGATCACGCGAGGGAGAATTGAATTCATGTTCATTCGGCGTTTCACCTGCTGATGCGAGTCCTGAGCAGCACGACCCGGTACGGATCCCAGGTCGAAGCGTTCCAGATGATGTCCACGCCATGGCCGGCGGGGCGGGTCCACTGCTCGATGATGTTGGCGGCGTAGAAGAACCCGTACTCGTCCGGGTGATAAACGAAGATGTCGCTGTGCGGCGCGCAGCCCGGGACTTTGCAGTCCCCATGTCGCAGCGCGCCGCCGGGCCCGTATTGTCCCTGCGCTCCGTTGGCCGGATCGGTTCCGGTGGTCACGTCCTGCGGCGGCGTCCACGGGCCCCAGGGTTCATCGGCCGTGCGCATGCGGACCGCGCCGTTGCCGACCACGACATCCTTGCACTCGGATCCGGTAAAGAGTTCCAGCACACCGCAATGCGGAAGAACGGCGGTCGGCAATGTGGACAGGCCGCCGCCATAGAACATCACCCATTTCCTGAGCGGCGCGACCCAGGAGACGCTCATCTGGTTGACGATGTCGATGCTCTCTTCTGCCTGCACGCCAGCAACCGTCGAATCGAGGTCAACGGGCACGGCATCTTGTTCACGCGCGCTGAACTGCGGAACGCCGTCGCTGCTGCCCGCGTAATACATCGGCTTCCACGCATAGTCCGGGCCTGCGGGCATGTCCAGATACGCGAAATAGAGCGCGAGGCTGCGCCCGTTCGCCGCGACGCCGACAAAGCCCGGGCGTCCCCACAGGAAGACGCGGCGATTGCCGCCCGCATCGCCCGCCGGCGAATAGTCCGGCTTGCCGTTCCCCGGGCTGAAATCCTGCGCGGTGCGCACCGTGACGTTCATGAACTTGTTCGTCAGCCAGTCGAAGCTGTGGCCGTATTTCTTCGGCACGAGACGATCCCGCAGGCCGATCCGGACCCTGAGGCCGATGGCGTTCAGGAGGTTGGAGACCTTCTCGCCGCGCATGACGCTGGTTTCATCCGTGCAGAATCCGCTGACCGGCAGCGGCGTGCCGGGAGCTCCGGCCATGGTGTCGGCAACGCAACCCGGCGTGCCGTCGCGGCAGCCGAGCGTCAGCCCCTCTTCCTGCCGGAAGCTGGCGCCGAAATAACCGAGCGTCGTATCGCAGCTCAATCCATTGCTGCAGTCGGAGTCCTTGCGGCAGCCTTGCGGCTTCGTGATGTTGAAGATGCCGAACTCATCCGTGCCATTGCTGAAGCCGCCCATCGGCGTCTTGCCGAGATCCATCGCATGCCCGGGGTCGATGGCCGACATTTCCGTCGTGCCCGGGTTCTGCCCGAGCCTGATCAGCGGAATGTTTCCGCGCGCGATCCGCGCCGGATCCGGCCATTGAGCGAGGTCGATGCTGCCGAATCCGTCGTCGAAGCGCGAACCGGTCGAAGCTTCGATCGGCGCGTACACCTCGGAAGCCCAGGAATCGCCAAACAGGAATTGCAGCTGTCCGCGATGCTCATACGAGAATCCGAGATCAGTGCCGTAGTACGCAATATGGTGCGGCGCGATGTTGTCCGGATGCAGCGGCGCCTCGTCGCCGCTGAACGCGCCGAGATAAGCCGTCGATTCCACCCGTGGTGGAGCAGCGGCACTGCAGGCGGCGAGCAGCCCGAGAGTCAGGCAGGCCGGCAGCTTCTGCGCGGAATTCATTGCCCTGTCCTAGGCGGGCGTTGGCGCCCGCGAATGCAGCAACTTCCGGTCCTTCAGTTCCTGCCAGAAAGTCGGCGGAATCGGTTGATCGAGCACAGCGGCGTTCTGCCTCGTTTCCTTCTCGGTCTGGCCGCCCGGTATTACGCTGACCACGACGGGATGGCCAAGAACGAATTGCAGGGCCGCCGCCGGCAGCGCCACGCCGTGCGCACGGCAGACCGCGTCGATCGCCTGCACTTTGGCCACGATGTCGGGCGGGGCATCCGCATAATTGAAAGTCGTGCCGCCGGCCAGGATGCCGGAGTTGTAAGGGCCGCCGATCACAATGCCGACACCGCGCCGCTTGCATTCCGGAAACAACGTGTCCAGCGGGGTCTGTTCGAGCAGCGTGTAGCGGCCGGCCAGCAGGAACAGATCGGGATCGACCAGTTCGAGCAGCCTCGCGCAGGGCTCCCATTCATTCACGCCGGCGCCGATCGCCTGTACCGCGCCGCCGTCGCGCAATTCGTTCAGCGCGCGCCAGCCGCCGGTTTCGATCAGCTCCTGGATCCTTGCTTCGGATGCCTCGCGCCCGCCATGCACCAGTCCGCAGACGTCGTGCACATACAGGATGTCGACCCGATCCAGGCCGAGGCGCTTCAGGCTTTCTTCGTACGACCGCATGATGCCGTTGTAGGAATAGTCGTAGTGAAAGCGCACCTGCGGCGTGTCGACGAAGAAGACGCCGTTCACTTCCTCCTTCGCGCAAGGCTCCAGCAGGCGGCCGACCTTGGTCGCAATGATGAAATCCTCGCGCCGTCGCGAGGACAGCAGGCGCCCGACGCGCATTTCCGACAGGCCCAGGCCATAGAACGGCGCCGTGTCGAAGTAACGCATGCCGCTGTCCCACGCCGTCGACAGAGTCCGGGCGCAGTCCTCCTCACTCAGCGGGCGCAGGTAGTTGCCGAGCGGCGCAGACCCGAAGCCGAGCGCCGTGAAATTCAACGTCTTTCCGGCCCGCGTCACGAAGCGCCTCCGGTCGGCGGCGTGCGAACTGCTTGTCACCGGCTCACCTCGATCTGGCAGACCGCGTTACTATCTAACATGTCAGCGTTGTGATGCAACTAATGCTTCTCGACACACGCCGAGAGCGCTGCGGCGATCGCCCGGATGGATGCGGCGGTCTTTCTCCGAACGGGTTACGAGCTCGGCCCGCTGCGGCCAGCCAAATTATGGCGACTAATAATCTTTAGAATCAATGCTATAAGCACTCCTTCAGGATTTTCATCGACAGCTGAACTGCTTGCAGCTGCTTTCCCAGGACTGATTTCAGCCCGCGGCGGCTGCTGATTGAGCCGCTCCGCTGCAAACC
>JBATEA010000215.1:0-4756 GCA_049663745.1 Steroidobacteraceae bacterium
TCCTGGAGCTTTTCCTGCCGCACCGGTTTCATCAGGTAGCCGGCCGCCTGGACCTCGAATGCGGCGAGCGCATGCTCGTCGAATGCGGTGGTGAAGATCACGGCTGGCGGCTCCGGCAGGCGCGCCAGGTGGCGCGCGGCCTCGAGTCCGTCCATGCCGGGCATGCGGATGTCGAGCAGGATCACGTCGGGATGCAGCGTGCCTGCCAGCAGCAGCGCCCGTTCGCCGGATTCGGCGACGCCGGCAAGCTCCGCTTCCGGCACTTCCTCAACCAGGTGGGCGAGGCGCTCGCGTGCGAGCGGCTCGTCATCCACGATCAGTATGCGAAGCTTCATGCGTCAGGCCTGCCGATCGGGAAACGCAGCGTGACGATGAAACGCTCGGGACCTTCGACGACATCGAGATTCGCCTCGCCGTGGAACATCAGGTTGAGGCGCTGGCGGACGTTGTCCAGGCCGATCTGGTGGCCGGGGCGGCGCGCGACCAGCTTCGGGGCAACCGGGTTTTCGATCGTCAGCACCGCGGTCGAGCCGTCGCGTTTCCCGGTCACGCGGATGGTGCCGCCTTTATCCATCGGCTCGATGCCATGGCTGACGGCATTTTCCAGCAGCGGCTGGAGGAACAACGCCGGCACCGGCGTATCCATCGGCAGCGCGTCCACCTGCCAGTCCACGCGCAGCCTGTCGCCGAGACGCAGCCGTTCTACGCGCTCATAGGCGCGCGCGATCTCGATTTCGCTGCCAAGCGGAACGCGCTCACGGTTTTCGCGCAGCGAAGCCCGGAAAAGATCCGAGAGATCCGCAATCGCCTGTTCGGCGAGGCGCGGGCTGGTGCGGGTCAGCGAGGCGATGGTATTCATGCTGTTGAACAGGAAATGCGGCCGGATGCGCGCCTGCAGCGCCCGCACGCGGCTCTGCGCCTCGGCCTCGACATTGCGGCGCCATTGATGCGAGACATAAAAGTAGCGGAGCGCGAGACCGCCCGCAATCGTACAGACCGCGAGGTTCTCGAGCAGGAACGCGATGTGTTCGGCGCTGAACGCATCGGAATCGATGCCCACCAGGCGGCGCTCGAAACCGGAGACCCACCAGGCGCCTTCGGTCACGATCGCCGTCACGGCAAGCATCAGCAGGAGCGCCAGCAACGAGCCACGCAGCACGTCGAGCCGCGACAGCGCGCTGCGGGCGGCGCACAGCGCGGCCGCGGTGCCAAGACCGGCCCACAGCAGGAACAGCGAAGTGCGCGCGAGATCCATCCAGAAGAGCGCGGAGATGCCGCTGCGCGCGAGCGTCAGGAATAGCGCGACCAGTTCTGCGATCAGCACGACTGCGAGCACGCTCTGGCCCGCACAGAAGTCGGGCAGGTAGAAGCCCGGGCGTTCGCGTCGAGCGGCGTTCATCGGCTCAGTCTCTGCCTGTAAACAGCGGCGTCTTCAGCCGGAAGATCGTCGAGATGTCCTCGTCGCCATGCCCACTTTCGAGCAGCCGCTGGTAATCGGCGAGGGTCGCCTCGATGACGGGCAGGGTCGCGCCGTGTCGCGCGGCCATGTCGCGGCAGATGCGCAAGTCCTTGGCGTGCAGGCGCACGCGGAATCCGGCCGGGTATTCGCCGCGCGCCATGAATGGCGCGCGGTGCACGAAGTACCAGCTCGAGCCCGCGCCCTTGCCAAGCACGTCGATCACCTGCTCGAGCGGCAGTCCCTCGGCCTGGGCAAATGCCATGGCTTCCGCCACGACCTGGATGACGCCCGCGCACAGGATCTGGTTGGTCGCTTTGGTGGCCTGGCCGGCGCCGGTCGGTCCGAGGAGTGCGACCGTCGTGCCGAGCGCGAGTAGCACCGGCTTCGCTCGCTCGAATACGGGCGGTTCGCCCCCGCACATGATGGCCAGGGTCGCGTTCTTGGCACCCTCGACGCCGCCGCTGACGGGGCAGTCAAGAAAGGCCGCGCCGGCGGGCGCGAGCCGCGCCGCGGCCTTGCGCGCCGTGTCGGCGGCTACGGTGGAGCAATCCAACACGATCGTGCCCTGGCGCAGTCCCGGCAGCAGCGCTTCGACGACCGCGAGCAGGTCGTCATCCGCCGACACGCAGGTGAAGATGAATTCGGAATCGGCTGCGAGCGCAGCTGCGGATGCGAATGCCCGGCACCCGGTTTCGGATGCGAACGCCTCGGACCTGGAAGTGGTGCGGTTCCACACGCCGGTGAGCAATCCCGCACGATGCAGGTTGCGGGCCATGTATTGGCCCATGGTGCCCAGACCGATGAATCCAACGTTCATGGCGGGCCCATTGTGCCCGATCGCGGCCTGGCGCCGCTCTTGGGCCGCGGATAGCGGCGGGTTACTGGCAGTATTCGGCGACTGTCTGCTTGGCGCGTACCCGGGCTTCGGTCAGTTCCTTGTCCGTCAGGTATTCGCGCTTGCCTTCCGGGGTCTCACGGAACAGGCGCCGCGACTCGACATAGCGCTTGTAGCGCTCCTGGGCTTCCTTGCACTGCGCCACCTTGGCGTTGGCGACATCCCTCTGCACGTCGGCCATCGCCTGGTTATCGATGGTCGGCTCGCTGGAATTGTCGCCGGAAGGCGGCGTCGCCCCGTTGCCGTTGTCGCAATTGTCCCCGCCATCGCCCTCATCTCCCACGTCCTCGTCGATGACGCTGGATTCCTGGCGGAAGATGCCGAGGACCTTGGCATCGGGCTGGGCCGGGGGCACGTCGGTGTAATGGATCTGGCCCTGCGCGTCCGACCACTTGTAAACGGTGTCGTCTGCCGCGGCGACGACCGTCAGGCCCGCCATCAGCAATGCCACCGCGAATTTCTGCAACATGTTGACCTCCAGGCCCAGGCGCCGATCCGTCACAGTGCCTTTCCATCCAGCTCGCCGGTGCGGATGCGCACCACGCTGCCGAGTCCCGTCACGAAAATCTTGCCATCTCCGATCTTGCCGGTCCGGGCGGATGCAGCGATCGCATCGATCACCGCGTCCACGCGCTCGTCCTCGACCGCAATTTCGATTCGCACCTTGGGGAGGAAGTCCACGACATATTCCGCCCCTCGATACAATTCAGTGTGGCCTTTCTGGCGGCCAAAACCTTTGACCTCCGTCACAGTGACACCCTGCACCCCGACCTCCGCCAGGGCCGCCCGGACCTCGTCGACCTTATAAGGCTTGATGATGGCAATGACCATCTTCATGGGCGGCAGTGTAACGGAGGCCGCCGGGTCACCGGTATGGCATCGGACCAGCCGGCGACCGGCCGGTTCCCGGGCCGCGCCCGGGGCCTAGTTGTTGTAGGCGCGCTCGTCGTGCAGCGCGAGGTCCAGGCCCTCGACTTCCTGCTCGCGGGTGACACGCAACCCGATGGTCGCATCCAGGATCTTCAGGATCGAGAAGGTCACGGATCCGCTGAAGACCAGCGTGAACAGCACCCCCTTGGCCTGCACCCAGACCTGCTGCCCGATCGTCATGCCCTCGGCAAGCCCGACACCGCCCAGGGCGCCTGCGCAGACGCCGGTCAGGATGGCGCCCACGATGCCGCCCACTGCGTGCACGCCGAAGACGTCCAGAGAATCGTCGTAACCGAGCGCGCGCTTCAGGCGCGCCGCCGCGAAGAAACACAGGACCCCCGAAGCGACGCCGATCAGGAGCCCGCCCGCCGGACCCGCCGTGCCCGATGCCGGGGTGATGGCAACGAGCCCCGCAATGGCGCCCGTCACGATGCCGAGAGCGCTCGGCTTGCCATGCGCGGCCCATTCCGTGCCCATCCAGGCGAGTGCCGCCGCGGCAGTGGCAACCTGCGTCACGAGCATTGCCATGCCGGCAGTGCCATTGGCGGCGACTGCGCTGCCGGCGTTGAATCCGAACCAGCCGACCCAGAGCAGGGAGCCGCCGACCACGGTCAGCGGCAGATTGTGCGGCGGCATCGCCGTCGTCGGATAGCCATTGCGCCTGCCGAGCACGAGCGCCGCCACCAGACCCGCAATGCCGGCATTGATGTGCACGACCGTGCCGCCGGCGAAATCGAGCACGCCCCAGTCCCACATCAACGCGCCGTTGCCGCTCCAGACCATGTGGGTGATGGGCAGGTAGACGAAAGTGAACCAGAGCGCGGTGAACAAGAGCAGCGCCGGGAATTTCATTCGCTCCGCGAAGGCGCCGACGATCAGCGCTGGCGTGATGATCGCGAATGTCATCTGGAAGGTCGCGAATACCGACTCCGGAATGGTCGCGACCAGGGAATTGACGGTGATGCCTGACATGAACGCCTTGCCGAGGCCGCCGATGAAGGTGTGCAGGTTAAGCTCACCACCGGTCATACCCGTCGTGTCGAAGGCGAGGCTGTAGCCGTAGATCATCCACAGTACCGACACGAGCGCGGTGATCGCAAAGCACTGCATCAGCACGGAAAGCGCGTTCTTGACACGCACCATGCCCGCGTAGAAAAGCGCAAGTCCCGGGATGGTCATCAGGAGGACGAGCGCGGTCGCCGTGATCATCCACGCCGTGTCACCACTGTCTGCCATGCAGCTCTCCTGGGCGATGCGAGATAAATGCCGGCACGGGGCAGATTCAGGCCGGCCGCCCGCGGTCGGATCCCGGTACTGTCCCGGATGGAACTGCAGAATCCGTGCCAGTCATGCGCCTATTGTTAATCAAAGGGTTAGCTACCAGCGTATCGCGAAGGTCGATCGCCCTTGCACCGTCCTGGCGCGCCCCGGCTGCGTGCCTGCCAGATCGCAGGGCATCGCTTGACGTCACC
>JBATEA010000216.1:0-3879 GCA_049663745.1 Steroidobacteraceae bacterium
GCTGATCACGTTGGTGCCGATCCTGCTCGCCTATTGGCTTACGCGACCCCGCGAATTCGAATCGAAGTGAGGCGGTCATGCAAAAGAAGCTTTTGATCAATGGCAAGCTCGTCGCCGGCCAGGGCGATGTCGAGGACATTCTCAATCCCGCGACCGGCAAGGCCATCGCGCACATTGCCGAGGCCTCGACCGGCCAGGTCGATGCGGCGGTCAAGGCCGCCGCGGCGGCATTCGACGGCTGGTCGCGCACGCCGCCCAAGGATCGCGCGGCAATCCTCCTGAAGCTCGCCGATCGCATCGAGGCCGCCGGCCCGGCATTCGCAAGTCTCGAATCGCAGAATTGCGGCAAGCCGCTCCCGGCCGCGCTCAATGACGAGATCCCGGCCGTCGCCGACGTGTTCCGTTTCTTCGCGGGCGCCGCGCGCACGATGACCGGCGCCCTCGCCGGCGAATACCTGGCGGGCTACACCAGCATGATCCGCCGCGACCCGGTGGGCGTCGTCGCCTCCATCGCGCCCTGGAATTACCCGCTGATGATGGCCGCGTGGAAGCTCGGGCCCGCGCTCGCCGCCGGCAACACGGCGATCCTGAAGCCCTCCGAACAGACGCCGCTGACAGCGCTGATGCTCGCTGAAATCCTCGCGGAGTTCTTTCCGGCCGGCGTCGTCAACATCATTACGGGGCGCGGCGAGACGGTCGGCGCGCCGCTCGTCAGCCACCCGGGCGTGCGCATGGTCTCGTTGACCGGCGACGTCGCGACCGGCGAGAAGATCCTGAAGGCCGCGTCGAAAGGCATCAAGCGCACGCATCTCGAGCTCGGCGGCAAGGCGCCGGTCATCGTCTTCGACGACGCCAACCTCGACGAAGTCGTCGCAGGCGTCAGGACCTTCGGTTTCTACAATGCGGGACAGGATTGCACGGCGGCCTGCCGACTCTATGCGGCGCCCAAGATCTACGACCGGCTGGTCGCGGACCTCTCCCTCGCCGCCGCCTCCATCAAGGTCGGCAAGCAGCAGGAAGCCGGGGTCGAAATGGGCCCATTGATCAGCAGCCAGCAGCGCGAACGCGTGGCCGGCTTCGTGGACCGCGCCAAGGCGGTCAAGCACATCGAAATAACGGCGGGTGGTCAATGCGGCAGCGGCGGCGGATTCTTCTACCAGCCGACGGTGGTCGCCGGCGCGCGCCAGACCGACGAGATCGTGCGCAAAGAAGTGTTCGGGCCGGTCGTTTCCGTCACGCGCTTCAAGGACGCCGAGCAGGCGATCGCCTGGGCGAACGACTCGGACTACGGGCTCGCTTCATCGGTGTGGACCCAGGACATCGGCCGCGCAATGCGCGTCGCCTCGCGCCTCCAGTACGGCTGCACCTGGATCAACACGCATTTCATGCTGGTCAGCGAAATGCCGCACGGCGGCGTCAAACGCTCGGGCTACGGCAAGGACCTGTCGATGTACGCACTCGAGGACTACACCACGGTGCGCCACGTGATGGTCAAGCTATAGGACTTTCCTGGCGCCGCGCGGCGCCCAGGCTTCGTAGGCGAGCAGCAGCAGCAGGCCGGTGATGAACGGCAAGAGCTCATAGACCAGGCGGTACGCAAGCACGGCGCCCAACAGCTCCTCGGCCGGCACGCCGGTCAGCGTCACCAGCAGAATCGATTCGAAGACGCCGAGTCCGGCCGGCACGCCCGACACGGCACCCGCAGCGACTGCGGTGACGTAGACCGCGACGAAGGCGGGAAAGCCGATGCCGGCACCGGCCGGCAACAGCATGTACAGCACGGCAATGGCGCAAAGCACCTCGACAATGCCCAGCAGGTACTGGATCGTGGTCAGCCGCGGGCTCGGCAATTCGAAGGCGGGAACCCAGGCGCCGAGCGGCCGGACGCGGGCGATCACCATCGCCACATAGATGATGTGCGTCAGCAGCAGGCCCGCACCGATCATCGTCACGACCTGCGGCTGGAGCGGAAGCACCTCGGCGACGCCTTCCGTCTCCGCCAGCATTGCGACGCCCGCCAGCAGGCCGAGCCCCGACGCGAATGGCATCACCGACAGCAGGATCAGCTTGCCGATGTCGGCGGCGCCGTAACCCGCCGCGCTGTAGATCCGGTAGCGGATCGCGCCGCCCGAAAATGCCCCCAGCCCCACGGCATGGCCGATCGGATAGGCGATCAGCGCCGTCACGAACGGCCGCTGCCAACGAGCCGTCGGGCGAATGTAACGCAGCATCTGCACTTCATAGAGCGCCATCGAAAACAGGGCGCCGGCCGTGAACAGGGCCGCGAGCACCAGCGCGCTGCCGGAAATCGCCGCGAAACTCGCCGCGACGCCCGACGGGTCCACCGAGGCGAGCTTGCGCCACAGCACGATGGCCGCGATCGCGATGATCACGAACGAGGCGATCGGCGGCAGCAGCTTCCCGAGGCGCGACTTCACGTTTCTTCACCCGCGATGAACCCCGCGACCGCCCGCACGACAGCCGCATCCGCAAGGATATCGCGGTGTCCGAGCCCGTCGGTCGAGATCACCTTCAATGCCGGCCAGGCGGCGGCCAGGATTTCGGCTTCCTGAAAGGGAATGACAGCGTCGCCGCGATCGTGCACCAGTAACGCAGGGATCCCGCAACTCGGTCCGGTCGTGACCAGGTCGAGTTCCGCGACCGGCCGGCCGGCGTGTTCGTCGAGCAGCCGCGCAAAGTGCGCCATCGCGCGCGGCGGCAGATGAAGTGCCTTCGCCCACATGAATGGCAGATGGCTCACGCGTGTCGGGCTCGAGACGAGCACGATCCTCGATGTCGTGAAGCCGAATGCCAGCGCCGCGCCGAGCACCGCGCCGCCGAAGGAATGCCCGATGACCGCCTGCGCCGGTCCCGTGAGTTTCGTTACCTCGATCAAGAGCTCAGCCATCAGGCGCGGTGTCGCCTGCTCGCCCGCCGATCGGCCGTGGCCCGGCAGGTCGAGTGCGATGGTGCGATAGCCCCGCGCGCGGAGCGCGACGGCGAGCGGGCCAAACTGCGTCGGCCGGCCGCGCCAACCGTGCAATGCAATGACCAATGGCCCGCCGCCGCCCCAATCGAGCGCGAAAAGGCCCGGGTGCAACTCGATCTCCCGCGACTCGAGGCCGGGCGCGAGTTCCCAGGGCTGGGTCGGGTTGCGGCCGCGTGGCCGCGAGACCATCTCCGCCATCGCGCGCGCGGCACGGCGCGGCGCGATGCGGCCGGCGAGGCCGAACAGCAGCGGTAGATAGAAAGGTACGGGATCTGCCACGTCAAAAAAGCCGGCACGGTCACCCGTGCCGGCTCTTAATCATGCCGGATGCGGACTGTCAGCCCGTCGCGGGCGCTGCGGGATCGGCGGGCGCCTCGCCCTCCGCCGGCGCCTCGCCCTCGGCAGGCATTTCGCTCGCGGCCGGTGCGCCGCTGCAACCTTCGACGCCATCGATCAGCATGATCGACAGGTCACCATTGGGCTCAACGTCCCGCACGCAGGTCGCGGAACCGGAAGCCAGCGGTGCGCTGAACTCCCACTTGCCCGGCGCTATCGGCAATGTCTCGCCCGTGCCATTGCACATCGGCGCGCCATTCTCGTCCGTCGGGCCGGTCGTGTTCACTTCGGCGACCATCATCTTGCTGTTGGCGTACTTGTTCGCCTGGCCGATCAGCTCTTTCGGCGACACGCGCACTGGCACGCTTTCGCAGACGCCACCCTGCGAGACCGTCTTGATCGTCAGCGTCGCGCGGATCAACGGCAGGTCGTCATTGGCGCTGCCGCCGCTGCAGGCTCCGAGCGCGATCGCCGCAAGCGCGGCGAAACCGAGGGCATTGATGCCCGAATGCTTCACAAAAGACATCGTCGATCACTCCCGGTGAGTTGTTCTC
>JBATEA010000217.1:0-2618 GCA_049663745.1 Steroidobacteraceae bacterium
GGCCGCAGTCAGCGAGCAGGCTGCGCTGGACCAGCTCTCACCGTTGCCACTGCACCTAACGGCCGTCGCCGCAAGCGGGCGGCGCGCGCTGGTCCTCCGGCCGGCGGCACTGTCCTGGCAGTTGATCGGCGAGGATCTCGAGCTGGCGTTCGAGTTGGCGCGCGGCGCGTTCGCCACGAGCCTGCTGCGCGAGGCTATTTCGGCGACCGTGCCCGAGGCGGAAACCGATTGACCCGATCAGGAATCGAGCAGGACGTAGAGCGCGCCTGTGCCACCGTCGGGGCGTCGAGCCGAGCAGAACGCACGGACGCCGTCGTGACGGCGCAACCAGCGATTGACCGCGGCCTTCAGCACCGGTCCGCGGTCACCGGAGCCGCGCCCCTTGCCGTGCACGATGCGCACGCAATGCAGGCCGCGACGGCTCGCATCGGCCAGGAATGCGAGGACAGCAAGGCGCGCTTCGGCGCGGGTCATGCCATGAAGATCGAGTTCGTCGCGCCGCGCAAAGAGACCGCGCCGCAGGCGGCGCATGGTCGCTTCCGGAACGCCATTGCGCCGGTAGCTGATCTCATCTCCCGTCTCGACCTCGAGATCGGCCGCGTCGGCATCGAGGGATTCGGCGAGCGCGCGCGCTTCGTCCGCGCGGCGCAGGGCAGCGCGCGGCGGGATTTTCGGCGCTCGCGGCAGCGGGCGGGTCTGGCGCAGCGGCCGCACGTCGCGCATGGCCGCGCGAAAGAGTTTCCGTTCGTCCTCGTCGTTCATTGGCAGGCTCGGGCTGGCCCGGCGAGACCGGCGCTGCTTTCCAGTATAGTGCGGCCCGGTCGCGGGGCACGCGATGGGGATGGACAGGCGCCGTGAAGATCCTGCTCTCGAATGACGATGGCTACCGGGCCGAAGGCCTGCGCTGCCTGAAGGAAGCGCTCGCCGATGTCGCGCCGCTGACGCTGGTCGCACCGGACCGCAATCGCAGCGGCGCCAGCCATTCGCTGACCCTCGACGTGCCCCTGCGCGTCCAGCAGGCAGAACCGGACACCTGGTACGTGATCAACGGCACGCCGACCGACTGCGTGCACCTGGCAATCACCGGCCTGTTCGAGCATGAATTCGACATGGTGGTATCCGGCATCAATGACGGCCCCAACCTCGGCGACGACGTGCTCTATTCCGGTACGGTTGCGGCGGCCATCGAAGGGCGTTTTCTCGGCCTGCCGACCATTGCCATGTCGCTTGTCTGCGGGAGCGGCGCCGAGCCGCATTTCGGGACCGCAGCCCGGATCGCGCGTGAACTCGTGCTGCGGCTGCTCGCGAAGTCGCTGCATCAATCCATGATCCTCAATGTCAACGTGCCCGACCTGCCCTACGAGGAACTGAAAGGCTACGAGGTCACGCGGCTGGGGAACCGCCATCGCGCGGAGGCGGCGGTCGATGGCCTCGATCCGCGCGGCCGCCAGATTTACTGGGTGGGCGCGGCGGGTTCCACGCAGGACGCGGGGCCCGGCACCGATTTCCATGCCGTCGCGAATGGATTCGTCTCGGTCACGCCGCTGCAGGTGGACCTGACGCGCCATGCGGCCCTCGACAGCCTGCGCGACTGGCTGCGGGAACCCATGTCATGAGCAGCGACCGCGAGGAGCCGACGCGCAGCGGCATCGGCATGACCTCGGCGCGCACGCGCGAACGCCTGATCCAGCGCCTGGTGGAGCAGGGGATCCGCGATCCGCGGGTGCTGGACCGCATCCGCAATGTGCCGCGGCACCTGTTCGTGGACGAGGCGCTCGCGAGTCGGGCCTACGAGGACACGGCGCTGCCGATCGGGCATGGCCAAACCATTTCGCAGCCCTATGTCGTCGCGCGGATGACCGAGGCGGTCACCATCGGCGGGGTGCCGGACAAAGTGCTCGAGATCGGGACCGGCTGCGGCTACCAGACCGCGGTGCTGGCGCCGCTGGTCGGGAAGCTCTACAGCATCGAACGCGTCGAAGCCCTGCTCGACCGGGCCAAGGAAAACCTGAAGGATCTCGGAATCCGCAACGTGCGATTCAAGCACGGTGACGGAAACGAGGGCTGGCCGTCTCAGGCGCCATTCGATGCGATCCTGGTCGCGGCCGCGACGCACGCCGTGCCGCAGAAGCTCCTGGACCAGCTGGGCGAGGGCGGCCGGCTGGTGGCGCCAGTTGGGCCCGAAGGCCGGCAGGAGCTGTTGCGCCTGACACGGCGCGGCGACCAGTTCCTGCGCGAACGGCTGGGTCTCGTCGCCTTCGTGCCATTGCTGGGTGGTCTTTCCTGAGGTGGCAGCTGCGGCAAGGCTCGCGGGTCTCGCGCTGGTCCGCGGCCTCGTCCTGGTTGCGGTCCTCGCCATGGCGGCCTGTGCAGGCGCAGACCGGAAGCGGGACATTCCCGACCAGCATGTCGTACGCGCCGGAGAGACGCTGTATTCCATCTCAATGCGTTACGGGCTCGATTATCACGACGTCGCGCGCTGGAACGGCATCGGCCGGGACTTTCGCATCGTTCCGGGACAGCGCCTGCGGCTGAACCCGCCGCCGGGCGCGCGAAGAGCCGCCGCAGGGTCCGTGGCCGCAAAGTCCGTTCCGTCGCCGCGCGCCTCGGCCGATGAC
>JBATEA010000218.1:0-2865 GCA_049663745.1 Steroidobacteraceae bacterium
GTCCGGCGCCGATCGTCATGATCGCGAGAAGACGCCGCTCCATTGCCCGGAACCGTTCGATGCCGGGGGAATCCGTGGCGGAAGCGTGGTATACGAGCAAGCGCGGCAAATAGAAGAGACCCGCGAACCAGGTCACCATGAAGATCACGTGCCAGGCCTTGACCCAGAGCATCCGGCTTCGCCCACGCTGTGCCGCCGATTCTGGCCGGACGGGTGGCTGAGGAAGCATCTGCGTATGCAAGCTTCGCGCTGGCGCCGCGTCGTATTCGTCCTGCTCATCGCGGCGGCCGTTTTCTACGGTGGATTCGAGCTGGGGCGTGCGAGCAACGGATACTCGATCGTCGGCGCGATGCTGGAGCGGCTCGAGTTTCGCCGCCAGCTGCGCGCACTCAACGACGAGAACGAAGCGCTGCAGCATCGCGTGTCGTCCGCCGAAATCGGCCAGCGCGTGGACCGGCAGGCGCAGTCCGACGCGCAACGCATGATCGGCGACCTGCAGGCCGAGACCGCGCGCCAGCAGCAGGAGCTGCAGTTCTATCGCGGCCTGGTCGCACGCCAGTTCGGCGCCGGCACGCTGCGCGTCCAGGAGCTGAAAATCCGCCCCGAGCAGGGCCGCCGGTTCCGCGTGTTGATCACGATGGTGCAGGCGGCTGCCCGCGACAGCGTTGTCAACGGCACGGTCAGCTTTGCGATCGACGGAACGCGCGGTGGCGCCCTGGTCCAGTTGGCGCTTGCCGACGTGGAATCGAACAAGCGTCGCGAACTGCCGTTTTCGCTGCGGTTCTTCCAGCAGATCGAGGTGCCGATCGAGTTGCCGGAACAATTCCGCCCCGCGAGCCTGCAAGTCGAGTATCGTCAGAGACGCGGCGCAGAACCCTCGCGCCAGACTTTCACCTGGCGGGTGGAGGGCGAGCCGGAAACACCGGTTCTTTGACCGCCCGGGACCGCCTCACCTAGAATCAATGGAACCCATGTCCGAAGTCACCCACAGCGCTGATGGCCTGATCTTCACCGACGCCGCCGCCCGCAAGGTCGGCGAGTTGATACGTGAGGAAGGCAATCCCAACCTCAAGCTGCGCGTGTTCGTGTCTGGCGGCGGCTGCTCCGGATTCCAGTACGGCTTCACCTTCGACGAGAAGGTCGAGGAAGGCGACGCGGAATTCCCGAATCAGGGCGTCACGCTGCTGGTGGATCCGCTCTCCTTCCAGTACCTGGCCGGCGCGGAAATCGATTACCGCGAGGAACTGGAAGGCGCACAGTTCGTGATCCGCAATCCGAATGCAGCCACGACCTGTGGCTGCGGGTCGTCGTTCTCGACCTGAGTCGGAGCCTTAACTCCCGGCGCGGGCGACGCGGACGGGTTCGTCGGCGGCGGGTGCGTCGAGGTCCGCAAGAAGCGGCGCCGTCTTCGCCCGGAAATCTTCCATCAATTTCGCCGGAATCGGGTCGGCCTTGGCCATCGTGACCCTGGCCGGATTCTTGTACACGCCATTGATCCGGTATTCGTAATGCACGTGCGGCCCGGTCGCGAGCCCCGTTTTGCCGACATAGCCGATGACCTCGCCCTGGGCGACGTGATCGCCGACCGCGAGGCCCTTGGCGAAGCGTGACATGTGCGCATAGAGGGTGGTGATGCCCTTGTTGTGCGCCAGCACGACCACGTTGCCGTAGCCGCCCTTGACGCCGCGACTGAGCACGCGACCGCTGCCGGCGGCCTTGATCGGCGTGCCGACGGGCGCCGCGAAATCGATGCCCCGATGCGCGCGCACGCGATGGAGGACCGGATGCCAGCGCGCCGTGCTGTAGCCGGAGCTGATGCGCGCGTAGTCAACCGGGTAACGCAGGAAGGCCTTGCGCACCGGCCGGCCATCCGGCGTGTAGTAATCGGCACGCCCGTCCGGCATCACGTAGCGCACGGCGCGATAGGCTCGGCCGCCATTGACGAATTCGGCGGCGAGGATGTCGCCGTCGCGCACGAACTCGCCATCCTGCCACTGCTGTTCATGGGTCACGATGAAGTGGTCGCCCGGCTGCACCGAGTTGACGAAATCGATGTCGTACTTGAAGACGTCGGCGAGCGATACGGCGAGGCGATCGGTGCCGCCCGCTTCGTTGACCGCGACGTAGAGCGAGCTGTCGACGGTGCCGGTGAGTCTCCGTTCCTTGGTCTCGAGCGGGTTCTCGACGATATTGGCGGAGAATCCTTGCTCGGCGCGCGTGACCGACAGGGTCGCGGTCTCGTTGATCTGGCGGGTCAGCGATTTCAGTTCGCCATCCAGGTGGGTCAACTGGATCACGTCACCGGGGCGGATGATGTCGAGGTTGTGGCGCACGTCGGGCAGGCTGCGCAGCGCCGCCAGGTCGGAAACGTGCAGCTGCAGCTCTCGAAAAATACGGTCGAGCGTGTCGTTGCGGCCGATCGTCACCGCGACGAATTCGAACGGCGTCGCCGGCGCGGACGCCGCGGCAGCGGCATCGGTCGTGCCCAGCGTGAATTCCTCTGAAAGCGAATCGGGCAGCGGGTTCTGCAGCTGCGAGCCGGCGGCGGCGAAGATCGAACCGGCGACGATGCAGGACGCAACCACGCCGAAGCGGTGCGGATAGGCATCCGCTACGCCGCTTTGCCGGGCATTCTGGTTCCGCCTGCCGTAATCCACCTGGGCGTCCCCAACAAGGTAGAGGCGCGACGGTAATCAAGGTGGCCCTTGCAGTCAACCCATTGATTGACCGGCCTTTGTACTACGTCACGTAATTGGCCCCATTTGGCCCGGGTGCGCATTGCTAATGCCTGCCTGCGCTCCTAGAGTTGCAGCCAGGCCGCCCTGGGGTGCTGGCCGGGGGAATCGATGCTTCCGCCAGCACAAC
>JBATEA010000219.1:0-6744 GCA_049663745.1 Steroidobacteraceae bacterium
CGGCCAACCGGATCCTCGCGCGCCGCATGGCGGAGGCAACCGCCGGACTGGCCGATCACCCGCATGTCGCCGAAATCCGCCAGACCGGCATGATCCTCGCGATCGAAACGGTCAGGGACCGCGCGAGCGGCGCGCGTTACGACTGGCGCGAACGCCGCGGCCTTCGCGCCTACGAATACGCGCTGTCGCAGGGGGCATTGCTGCGACCGCTCGGCAACGTGATCTACCTGATGCCGCCCTATGTCATCGAGGCGGCGCAGATCGACTGGCTCGCCGGAGTGGCGCGGGGCGCCGTGGACGCGGCATGCGCCTGATCCGCGTATTCGTCGAGACGGCGCTGGCCCCCGGCGCGCGCGTCGAAGCCGCCGGCACGGCGGCGGCACACATCACGCGCGTGCTGCGACTGGTCGCGGGCGACCCGATCACCGCCTTCAACGGCGACGGCGATGACTTTCCCTCGAGAATCGCGTCGCTGCGTGGTTCGCGCGTCGAGATCGAGGTCCTGGATCGGGTTGCGGCACGGCCGGAATCGCCGCTCAAGCTCCTGCTGGTGCAGGGTATTGCGCGCGCCGAGCGCATGGACCTGATCGTGCAGAAAGCGACGGAACTCGGCGTCACGTCAATCCAGCCGGTGGTCACGGCGCGCAGCGTCGTGCGGCTCGACGCCAGGATCACGGAGCGCAAGCTCGCCCACTGGCGCGCCATCGTGATCGCCGCCTGCGAGCAATGCGGCCGCGCGCGGCTGCCGGATGTCGCCATACCGCTGCCGCTGTCGGAGTGGCTCGCACGGCCCGCGCCCGAATCGGTCCGCAGGCTGCAGCTCGCGGTGGATTCCGGGGAGGCGCTCGGTGCCGCGGCGGCCGGCGCGGATTTCATCGAATTGCTGGTCGGGCCGGAGGGCGGCCTTGACGACAGCGAAAGGACATCGGCCGCGGATGCGGGATATCGCGGCTGTACCATCGGTCCGCGCGTGCTTCGCACCGAAACGGCGGCGCTAGCGGCACTGGCAGTCCTGCAGGCCGCCGCCGGAGATCTCAATTGCCCGAAGTGAATCTGCAGACGGACGGGCGCATCGCACCCGCGCACGGCGGCCTGCGCCTGTTGCTGGATCCGTATCTGTGCTTCGGACCTGGCACGGAACCGATGGCGCCCACGCTCGCCGCGATTGCGGCGCGCTCGGCCGCGCTCGGGCTCGCGCTCTGCGTCGAGGAACGAAGCTGGGTCGATGCCGCAACCGATCCTGACGTCGTCAGGCGCGGCATCGACCTGTCGCGCTTCGAGCCGCTCACGCGCATCGCCGAATTGCCGCTGCCGAACGCGCGGGACCTCGCTGCGTGCTTCATGCCGGCGCGCAGCGAACTCGACAGGACCGATCTCGGTCTGCTGGGCGCCCTGCATGCGCGCCGCGCGGAGCTCCTGGTTGCGGATGACGGGCGCCTGCACCGGCTCGCCAAGCGGGCGGGACTCGGAGAGCGGGTCGTCACACCGCCCGATGCACTTGCCTGGCTCGATTCACTCGCGGGCCGTTCGCGTGAACTGGTCGTCAGCGAGGCGGACCCGCCGGCGGCGCTTTCCGACCCGGGACTCGCGCGCATGCTCGCGGAAGACTGCGAACTGTTCGATCCCTATCTCCCCGCGCGACTCGTAGCTCCCGGCAGCCGCCTGCTGGTCGCCGGCGAAGGCGACGGCGCAGCGATTGCGCTCGGCCTGCTGGTACCCGAGGCCGGCGGCCTGACGCTGGCCGCACTCGCATGCGCCGACATGGCCCGCGGCCAGCGCGCGCTGGAACCGGTGGTTGCCGCTGCGCTCGCGACCGCGAGGCGGATTCGCATGGCGCTGACCGCATTCGTGCCGCCGCACCAGGATCACGCATTGCTGTTGCTGGACCTGCTCGGATTCGACCGGCGTGGTCGCGACCGGCAAGGGCGCGAGACCTTCTGCCACGCGCCCGAGGATCCCGTGGCGCGCCCCGCGGCGGAGGCGCAGGCCTGGCTGCTGCCGCTCGACGCCGCAAACCTCGACCGCATCGGGCCCGAATTCGCGGCGGATGCGCAGACCGGGCCCAGCCGGCCCGACCCTCCCGTGCCGACACTCGGCAGCCCGATCCGAAAGCAGCTGATCCGGGCATGCGCGGCGCGCGAGCCGGCTGACGGCGACCTGCTGCTTTTCCATCCATGCGCAACCGACCGGACCCGTCCGGCATCGATCATGGCCGCGGCACGGATCACGCGTGTCCGGCACGCAAAGGAACTCCAGGAACTGCTGGCACTGACCGCCGGCCGTGAGGGCGCGTCGATGACCCGCCAGCGCGAAATGCTGGATGCGGGACCGGTATCGGTGATGGACCTGCGCTGGCTGGGCCGGCTCGCGCGGCCCATCGCATTGTCGGCGCTGATCGAGCGGGGAATCATTGACTCGACGCTGCCGGTGGCGATGCCTCTGGCGCACGATGCCTTGCGACGCATCGCGCCGGAACTCGTGCTCGCCTAGGGACCCTCAAGCCGCCGTTACGGTGGTCTCGTCGGCAATCATTTCCTCGAGTCGCTCGAGGTCCGGAATCAGCGGCAGCTCATTGACCATGCGGACCTGGCACAGTACGGGCGCGCGCTCGGGAAAAATGCGCGAGGTGTCCGGCGTGACCACGGTCGGGCTCACGCGCACCAGTTGCGGGAATCCCTGCGTCGCGATGCCGAAATGCCCGGCGGGCAGTTTCTGGCCGAGGCAGGTGAAGATCACGATGCGCGTGCGGCCGCCGATCACCGGTATCCGCTTGCCGCAGGCGCCTTCGAATGACACGACCGGGATCCCGCGTCCATTCCAGGCTGCAATGCCGAGGTACCACGGCGGCGCGCCGGGCATTTCCTGCAGCGGCTGGAAGCCAGTCACCTCGGCCACGCAGGCGCGCGGCACCAGCAGGCGCTCGTCGAGCAGCGGCACCAGCAGGCCGTAGAGTTCCTGTTCGGCGTTCAATGCGCCGTCCGCCGTACCAGCGGCTCGATCGCCTGCAGCAGCTGGCCTTCCTGGTAAGGCTTGCCCAAGTATTCGTTGACGCCGAGCTCGATGGCGCGCGCGCGGTGCTTTTCGCCGACGCGCGAGGTGATCATGACGATCGGAATGTCCTTCAGGCGCGGGTCGTTGCGCACGTGCGAGGCCACT
Organism: Steroidobacteraceae bacterium; assembly: GCA_049663745.1. Taxonomy (GTDB): domain Bacteria; phylum Pseudomonadota; class Gammaproteobacteria; order Steroidobacterales; family Steroidobacteraceae; genus SCUD01. The sequence goes on from JBATEA010000219.1 coordinate 3,157, forward strand.
TCATAGCCGTCCATGCGCGGCATCTCGATGTCGAGCAGTATCACGTCCGGGACCTCGTCCTGCAGGACCGATACGGCTTCGAGGCCGTCCTTGGCAGTCACCACGCGCATGCCGTTGCGCTCCAGCAGGCGCTGCGTCACGCGGCGCACGGTGATCGAGTCGTCCACGACCAGCGCGAACACGCGCCGGTCCGTCTGGGTCGCGAGGCGCGGGTCGGGCGTCGACCGCTGGCGCCACTCGGAGCGCACCAGCGCGCCGACGTCGAGGATCACGCAGATCCGCCCGTCGCCCAGGATTGTCGCGCCCGAAATGCCGCGGATGCCGGAGATCTGCGGTCCGACGGACTTGACGACGATCTCACGGCTGCCGATCAGCTCGTCCGTCACGATCGCGGTCGAATGCTCGCCGGCGCGCACCAGGATCACGGGCACGGCGATGTCCAGGTCCGGCATCACCGACGGCGTGCCACCGACGAATACGGCCAGGTGCTGGAAGCGGTATTTCTGGCCGCCGTAATCGAAGCCGGCGGCGTCTTCGGAAAGGTGGCGCAGCACTTCCGAGCGCGGCACGCGCACCACGCCCTCGACGGTCGGCAGCGGCAATGCGAACAGCTCCTCGCCGACACGCACGATGAGGGCCTGGCTGATCGCAAGCGTGAACGGCAGCCGCACGGTGAAGCGCGTGCCCTTGCCGGACCCGGTTTCCGTGTACAGCGACCCGCCGAGTTTCTTGATCTCGGTCGCGACCACGTCCATGCCGACGCCGCGCCCGGCGGACTGCGTGACCTTGCCGGCGGTCGAGAAGCCCGGCTCGAGGATCAGCTGCAGCGCCTGCTCGTCGGACAATTCCTGTTTCGGCGTCATCAGGCCCAGCGAGACGGCACGGTCGCGCACAGCCTTCAGGTTCACTCCGCCGCCGTCGTCGGCGACCGTGATGACGACCTCAGAGCCTTCGCGACGCAGGTTCATCTCGATGAGCCCCGTCTCCGACTTGCCAGCGGCGATTCGCTCGGCGGGAAGTTCGACGCCGTGCACGATGGCGTTGCGCAGCATGTGCTCGAATGGCGGCAGCATGCGCTCGAGCACCTGCCGGTCGAGTTCGCCGGAGGCGCCGCCGACCTGCAACTCGGCTTTCTTGCCCATCTCGGCGGCCGCCTGGCGCACGATGCGCGTAAGGCGTTGCACGTGGCGCTGGAACGGGACCATGCGCGTGCGCATCAGCCCGGCCTGCAGATCGGAGACGATGCGGCCCTGCTGCACCAGCAGGTTCTGCGCCTCGCGTGTCTGGGTCACGAGCAGGCTCTGCACGCTCGCGACGTCGGAACTGGTCTCGGCCAGCGCGCGCGAATACTGCTGGATCGACGAATAGCGGTCGAGTTCCAGCGGATCGAAATCGTCGCGGCGTGCGCCCTGGTCGACGTGGCGGTGCAGGATCTGCGCCTCGGTCTCGATCTCCAGCTTGCGCAGCTGGTCTTTCAGGCGCTGCACGACGCGGCCGAGCTCGGCCAGATTGAAGTCCACGGACGACAGCTGCTGCTCAAGCCGCGCCCGGAAGATGCTGACTTCGCCCGCGGCGTTCAGCATGTTATCGAGAAGCTCCGCATCGACGCGCGCGACCTCGCCGCGGTCTGCGGCCGCATCCCGGGTCGGCGGTCCGGCTACTGCGGGCACGGCCGCAACCGCGCCCGGCGGTGCGGCCAGTGTCTCGGACTCGGGTTCGGCCTCCGTCTCCGTTTCCGTTTCCGGCTCGACTGCGGCCGGCGGCACGGCAGCCGGTGGCACGGCGCCGGGCGACGCGATGGCTGTCGGCGCGGTGCCGACTGCAGGCGCGGGCTTCGGCGTTTCCGCGGGTTTTGCGGGCTCGGTCGGCCGCGCACGACCGACCAGGCGAATCCGCGTGATCAGATCGCGCGCGAATTCAACCGGACGCCCGGCACCGACATAATCGCGCATCCGGTTCAACTCATCGAGGCTCGACTGCAGCACTTCGAGGCTGCGTTCGTCGAGATGCGCCGAGTCGTCGCCGACATGCATCAGCAGCCACTCGACCTCGTGACTCAGGTCGCCCATCGCGGTGATGCCGGCCATGCGCGCGCCGCCCTTCAACGTGTGCAGGGCGCGCTGCAATTCAACCATGCGTTCACGGTTGCCGCGCTCCGCGCGCAGGGCGCCGAGCGCTCCATCCGCCGCTTCCAGGAGTTCGGTCGCTTCTTCGCTGAAGATTGCCGCGATATCCGGGTCGTAATCCTCGGTGCGCGCCGGCGCCGGAGTATCCGCCACGGCTTCTCCGGACTGCAGGTAGGGAGGCACGCCAACGACGCCGCCATCGCCTGCCCGCTTCGGCAGCAGCCTGTGGACGTCGCGCTCCGGAACGACGGCATCGGCAACCACGCCCGGCACCAGGGCTTCGAGCGACAGCGGGGGCGGCGGCGCGGGCGTCGGCTCGAAGACCGCCGGCGGCAGCACTTCGGTCGCCTGGGGCTCGGCCTCGCGTGCCGCATCGGACAGCGGCGGCGCCTCGGCGAGGCGGCGTTCGAGGGCCGCGTCCTGTTCCTCGATCCGGCTGACAAGCCGGTCCAGGTTCGTGAAGCGACCGGTGGATTCGTGCACTGCCGTCAGGATGTCCTCGAAGCCGACGACGCAATCGGCGAGGACCGCGAGCCCGGCCTCGTCGAAACCGCTGTCGTGATCGAACATGCGCCGCAACCAGCGGTGCAGCGGCTCCGCGAGTCGGATGCTGTGACGGATGTCCGCCGTGCGCGATGCGCCACGAAGGGTATGGCAGGCGCGGTAGAGATCCTCGGTCACGACGTGCGTACCGGGCGCGAGCCAGGCATGACGCAGGTAGGCGCGGATCACTTCGAGGTGACTCTGCACTTCCTTCTGGTAAATCTCCTGCAACGAGGTATCGCCGCCCTCCGCATAGGCCGCCGGACGTCCCAGCCAGGCTTCTTCAACCGGCGCTGCAGGCACTTCCGGCGCCGGCGGCGACGGTGCCGGCGGTGGCGGCGGTTCGACTTCCGGTGCCGCAGCGACGGGCGGCGACGGCAACGGCGCGTCGACCGGCGGCACCATCGCGAGGTGCTGCGCCATGATGAGTGCATCGGGCCGGGCGATGACCAGGGTCGGCTCATAGGCCGGCACCGCGTCCATCGTCACCGTCACCACATGCGCGGTCTCGCGAACCGCGCGTCCGGAGGTCGGCGCGCCGCCAGCCTGCGCGTCCGCGCGCGCGACAATCGCCTCGGTGCCAGCGACAGGCCCGGATTGTCCCTCGAATTCCGAGACCAGTTCTGGCAGCACCGCGATCGCGTCCTTCAGTGTCGCCAGCACCGCGCCCGAGCGTTCGCGCGTGCCGTCGATGATACGGTTCAGCAGGTTCTCGATGGCCCAGGCGAAATCGCCGATGCGCGCGGCACCGACCATGCGGCCACTGCCTTTCAGCGTGTGGAACGCGCGGCGCACGCGCGCCAATGACTCGCGATCCGAGGAATTCTCCTCCCACAACGGGAACAGGCGCCCGATCGTCGCGATCTCCTCGCCGGCTTCCTCGATAAATAGAGCAACCAGTTCCGGGTCGGCCGCGGCC
>JBATEA010000220.1:0-2641 GCA_049663745.1 Steroidobacteraceae bacterium
GCATGATCCTCACTGTCCTGCTGACGGCACTGGGCTTCCTGACGGTGGCGTTCACCAGCGTGCTGCTCCGGACCGCCTGGCACCGCGGCGAGACTCGCCCGACACTGGAGTCGATCGGACTGGGAGCCGTCACCAATTTCTTCGACACACTCGGCATCGGCTCATTCGCGTCGACCACCGCCTGGATCAAGTTCCGCAAGCTCGTGCCGGACAGCTACATTCCGGCAACGCTGAATGTCGGCCACGCGCTTCCGACGGTCGCGCAATCCGCAATCTTTCTGGTCCTGCTCGGCGTGCACGTTGACCCCGTCCTGCTGGTGTCGTGCATCGCGGCCGCGGTTCTTGGCGCCCTGGTGGGCGCGCCAATCGTGGTCAGGTCGTCGGTGCGGGTCGTTCAAGGCATTGTCGGCCTGGCGCTCCTGATCGCCGCCGTCCTCTTCGCGATGAAGAATCTCGATCTGATGCCGGCCGGCGGTGTGGCGAACACCCTAGCGCCGCCTTACCTCTACATCGCCGTCGTCGCGCATTTCATCATGGGAGTGCTGATGGCCTTTGGCATCGGACTTTATGCCCCGTCGCTGATTCTGTTGAGCCTGCTGGGGCTCGATCCAAGGCTGGCTTTTCCGATCATGACGAGCGCCTGCGCATTCCTGATGCCAACGACCGGCTTTCGCTTCGTGAGGGCCGAGCGCATTGACCTCAAGATCATCCTTGGAATTGCGATTGGTGGCATTCCCGCGGTGCTTGCGGCTGCCTTCATCGTCAAGGAAATGCCGATAGTGGCGCTGCGCTGGTGCGTCGTGGTCGTCGTGCTGTATGCGGCCGTGCTGCTGCTGCGCTCTGCGATGCAACCGACGGCCCAGCAGGAATCCGGGATCAAGCTGGCGCAGTAAGAACACGAATCTGGGGGAGTTCCATGGACAGAAGGCATTTCCTGATTTCATCCGTGGCAGCCGCCGTCGCGGCGTCGCTGCCAATCGGCCGATTGCTGGCTGCGGGTCGCGGCGTGCCGGTCGCGGGCGATGTCGCCGCGGTGACCGGCGCCGGCGCTGCGACGACGCTCGAGCGCGCCGCCCTGCAGGAACTGCGCGACAGCCTGCGCGGCGCCATGCTGCTCGCGGGCGATGACGGCTACGACCAGGCGCGGCGTGTGCTCAATGAATCCATCAACAGGCACCCGGCGGTCATCGTGCAACCGACTGGTGTCGCAGACATCTGCAATTCAGTGAATTTCGCGCGCGAGCGTAACCTGTTGCTGGCCGTCAAGTGCGGCGGCCACAGCCCGGGTGGCAAGTCGACCTGTGACCGCGGCATGCAGATCGACCTGTCGCATTTCCGCAGCGTGCGGGTGGATCCGCTCTCGCGCAGGGCTTACGCGGCCGGCGGCAGCCTGCTCGGCGAACTCGATCACGAAGCCATGGCCCTCGGCCTGGTCACGACGGCCGGCACTGTTTCGCACACGGGTATCGGTGGCCTGACGCTGGGCGGCGGCTTCGGGCGCCTCGCGCGGCGCTTCGGCCTCGCGCTCGATAACGTGAAGGCAGTGGACATCGTCACTGCGGACGGACGGCTGCTGCACGCGAGCAAGGATGAGAATCCCGACCTTTACTGGGGCGTGCGCGGCGGCGGCGGCAATTTCGGCATCGTCACGGACTTCGAATTCGGCCTCCACCCGATGCAGCGCCAGATCATCGGCGGCAACGTCGTGTTCCCGTTCGAGAGGGCGCGCGAGATCGTCGGCTTTTACGGCGATTACAGCTCCAATGCCCCCGATGATCTGTACGTGGACTACTTCATGTCGCTGCCGCCGGCCGGCAAGCCCGGCGTCTGCGGCATCCATGTCTGCTACTCCGGGGACGCGGCCAAGGCCGACAAGCTGCTGGAACCGTTGCGCAAGCTGGGCGGGTCGGTGGCGGATACCATCAAGGCCCAGGATTACGTTGCGATCCAGCGCAGCACCGACCGCAGCGATCCGCGCAACGAAGGCACCTACCTGAAGTCGGGATTCATCAGCGACTTCAGGCCCGACATGGTCAATGCGCTCATCAGCGGGTTCCAGCCCGATCCGGATCGCACCACGATCGTGTTCTTCCAGCATTCGGGCGGCGCAATCGGCCGCGTGGCCCCGGACGCGACGGCATTCCCGCACCGGCATTCAAAGCACAACATGTTTGCGGTCGTCGCGTGGAACCTCGACCATGATTCCGCGCCGCACGTCCGCTACGTCAAGGACTACTGGAGCAAGCTCGAGCCGTACACCGATGGCTATTACACGAACGAAGTCGGTGACGAGGCGCAGCACGTCGTCGATGCGAACTACCAGGGCAACATCGGCCGGCTGCGCAGGATCAAGACGAAGTACGACCCGGGCAATTTGTTCCGGCTGAACGCAAACGTCGTGCCGGCCGCATCCTCCGCCTGACGCAGGAGATCGCCGGGCGTTCAGGTCCGTCCGTCAATCGGCGCCGACGCGCGGCACGAGGAAATATGTCAATGGCCCGGTTTTGCCATATGCCAGCGGCGCGTGTGCGGCTGGACAAGCAGCGGGAATCTGTGGTCCATTGACCGGACTGGGGATTCCTACGGAGCAACGATTCATGACTTTCCATTCAATGTGGACTCGCCGTTTCATGTCCGCCGC
>JBATEA010000221.1:0-11614 GCA_049663745.1 Steroidobacteraceae bacterium
GTCAAGGTCTGCGCCGTCAAGGCGCCTGGCTTCGGCGACCGCCGCAAGGAAATGCTGAAGGACATCGCGATCCTGACCGGCGGCACCGTGATTGCCGAGGAAGTCGGCCTGTCGCTCGAGAAGGCGACGCTGAATGACCTCGGCCGTGCCAAGAAGATCGTCGCCGACAAGGAAAACACGACGATCATCGATGGCGCCGGCAAGCCCTCCGAAATCAAGGGCCGGATCGAGCAGATCCGCCGCCAGGTCGAGGAGGCCACCTCCGACTACGACAAGGAAAAGCTGCAGGAGCGCGTTGCGAAGCTCTCCGGCGGTGTCGCGGTCATCAAGGTCGGCGCGGCCACCGAAATCGAGATGAAGGAAAAGAAGGCCCGCCTCGAAGACGCGCTGCACGCGACCCGTGCGGCGGTCGAAGAGGGTGTGGTGCCGGGCGGCGGCGTGGCACTGGTCCGGGTGCAGAAGACGCTGGACAAGCTGGTCGGTGCCAATGAGGACCAGAATGTCGGCATCCGCATCCTGTCGCGCTCCATTGAGGAGCCGCTGCGCCAGATCGTGCAGAACGCCGGTGAAGACGGCTCGGTCGTGCTGGCCAAGGTCCGCGACGGCAAGGGCAGCTTCGGCTACAACGCCGCGACCGGCGAGTACGGCGACCTGATCGAGATGGGCATCCTGGACCCGACCAAGGTCACGCGCCTGGCACTGCAGAATGCGGCGTCCGTCGCTGGCCTGCTGCTGACCACCGAGGTGATGGTGGCCGAGGCTCCGAAGGAGGAGCACGACCACCCGCCGATGGGCGGCGGCGGCATGGGCGGCATGGGCGGCATGGACATGTAAAGCCGCAAGGCTCTACGGTTCGATCGCGAAGGCCCGGGAGGCAACTCCCGGGCCTTCGTTTTGGTGCAGCACTTTCCGCCGCGAAGCGCCTTGGTAGTATTCAAACGTCAGCTTTGATCACCCGTCGCGAAACCGGAGCCGAATCATGAAACTGGTCCTCTGGATTGGCCTGTCTTTGCTGCTGTCGAGCCCCCTTGCTTTCGCGGACCCGCCGCCGGGGGAGACGCAGAAGGCCGTGCTGGTGACCGGCGCGAGCACCGGCATCGGGCGCAAGATCACCGAGCGGCTCGCCACCGACGGGTACTTCGTCTATGCCGGCGCGCGCAAGGACAAGGATCTCGAGGGCCTGAACGCGATCAGGAACGTGCAGGCAATCCGACTGGACGTCACCAAGGCGGATGACATCGCCGCAGCGGTCGAGACCATTTCGAAGGCCGGCCGCGGTCTCTATGGCCTGGTCAACAATGCCGGCGTCGCGATCACGGGCTCCTTCATGGACACGAAGGAGGAAGATTTCGATTTCGTCATGGACGTCAACGCCTACGGTCCCTATCGCGTGACGAAGGCCTTCGCGCCACTGATCATCGCGGAAAAGGGCCGGATCACGACCATCGGCTCGATTTCCGGAATCCTCTCGGCGCGCGACCTCGGCGTGTACAGCATGAGCAAGCACGCGATTGAGGCATTCACGGATTCGCTCGCGCTGCAGATGGAGCCGCAGGGCGTGCTGGTCAGCGTCGTCGAGCCCGGCAATTACAACTCGGAAATCGGCGCTACTGCCGCGAAACGAACCGGCGTTGTGTCGCGCCTGACCGACCGCTCGCAGTACAAGCCGCCGGACGAAGTGGCGGCGGCGGTGAAGCTCGCGCTGTTCGAGCCTACGCCGAAGCGCCGCTACATGGTGGTGCCGGACCAACACGAGGCCGAGATCACGATCAGGAAGGCGATCCAGGAACTGGTCCAGCTCAACGAGGGCCAGGTTTACACCTACGACCGGGAAAGCCTGGTCAAGATGCTGGACGAAGCGCTGGCAACGGCGCGGCCGGCGGTACCGGCAGCGACTCCGTAGCGGGCCGCTGCCAGCTCAGTCCGGCTCATTCCGCCGGCAGGAACAGCGCCGGGTCCACCATCGTGCCATTCAGCGTCACGCCGAAATGCAGGTGCGGACCGGTCACGCGGCCCGTGGCGCCCACGTCGCCGATCCGTTCGCCGGCCTGCAGTTCCCTCCCGGGTTGCACGCGAATGCGGCTCAAGTGGCAGTACATCGTCACGAACCCGGCGCCGTGATCGACGATCACGGTGTTGCCGTTGAAGAAATAATTCCCGACGTCGATGACGGTGCCGGCGGCAGCGGCCTGTACGGCGGCACCGAGCGAAGAGGCGATGTCCATGCCGGTGTGAGGATTGCGCGACTCGTCATTGAAAAAGCGGCGCAGGCCATAGGAGCTCGAGCGCGGGCCGGGCGTCGGCTGCAGCAGCCGAAGCGTTCCGGGCGGGCGCGCCGAGAATGTCGTGAGCGCCGCGTGAATCTTGACGCGCTCATTCTCGACGCGCGCAAGGTCGCGCTTCGAAAGATTCACCTGTTCCGGCGGCACCGTGAGCTTCTGCACGGCATATTCCTTGGCCGCGACATCGAAGCCGACCTGTGTTGTCGCGCCGCCATGCGCCACTTCGACCTGCTCACGGCCGGGTGGAGTGCCCAGCGGAATGCCGACGATGGCGAGCCAGCGATCGGCATCGCGCAGCACCATCGCACGGGCGCCATCGAGCGTGACGACGGGTGCAACGCCCGCAGGGCCTTCGATCGGCAGCATCACGACGCCGCCTGGCACGGCCGATGGGCGTGGCAGGATGTCCGCCAGGTTGTCACCGGCCGCGTCCGTGAGCTGCGTGCGCGTGGGCGAGGCGGTTGCCGTTGTGCCAGGTGCGGCAGCGACGGGCGCGTTGGGCACGATGGACAGTGCCGTTGCCAGGAATGCGCTCAATGCGGAAATCTTGAGCAGGCTGCTACCGCATTTCGGTTTCGACGACGACGCCCGCCTCGAGGAGCTGCTCGAGGTCGCGGCGCAATTCCTGCCGGTCGATGCCGGGCTGGCGCGCAATTGCGTCCTCCAGCGAGAACAGGCGCTGCTTCAGCATCCATTCGACGGTGGGGTAGGCCGCGCCCAGTGCGATCTCGCCGCCGTCGAAGACGACGGTGAACCCGCGATCGCGACGCGCCACCTGCGCCTTTCGCGCGACCGAGTACCAGGTCGTTTTCGCCTGAACAGGCAACTGGTAGTCGGCCGCTGCTCGTGCGAGGTTGCGCTGATGATTGAGCACGTCGATGGCGAATGCCGGCGACGCCATCACCGCCCTGATCCGGTCGGCCAGCCGGGCGAGCCGTTCCCGCAGGTCCGGGTCCCTGCGCGCATCCGGCAGATAGGCCCGAAACTCGCTTTCCTGCGTCACTGCGCTCTCCAGCAGCTTGAACAGGGCAAGACCCGTCGCCGCCGAGACGCCAAAGGTGACGTGGAGCGAAGCCTGCGAGCCGGTCAGGGCATCGTGGTACTGGCCGCGCGGCAGGTAGAGAACGTCGCCCGGCTTCATGTGCGCCTCAAACAGCAGCTTGCCGCGGGACTCGGTCAGCCATTTCTCGATCTCGTCCCCCGGCGGCAGCGGCGCGACGGGCGCATCCGCCCGTGACTCGTAGATGCGCCAGGTCTTCTCGCCTTCGGCCTGGACCGCGAAGACGTCGTGAAGGTCGTAGTGTGTCTTGAATGCCTGCACGCCCTTGAACGAACAGTAGACGTTCGCGGACACGCGGGCGGCGAACTCATGTTCGAGCATGCCGGCGACCGCGCCGACTTCCGGACAGACACGGTGCAATTGATTGGCGACCAGGCTGGCTCCGAGACCCAGGAGCGCCTTGACCTTGGCGGGATTGACGGGTGCGCTCGTTCCCGCCCGCAGGTCGGTTGTGTCGCAGTAGTTCTCACGGAGCGCCGCGCGGCTCTTGAAGAAAACCTTCAGCGTATCCTCGTTCCAGTACGGCGTGATCGCGAGCACCTCATTGAAGCGCGACCATGGCAACAGATCCGGGTGGCCGCCGGCATTCCTCTGGATGTGAACCGGGCGATTGCCGTAGTACTTCGCGCGAAAATCGGCTGCGTCGAAGGGCGCGATGAATTCTGCGAATTCCATGACGATTAGACGTTAGCATTGGCAATCCGCTCCTGTCGAGGAACCGCCGGTGCCGCGAAATGCTTGAGATTCAGGGAAACCGGCTGCCTGTGCGCGCGGCCCTTCGCCCCGACGGCCTGTATCTCGCTCTCCGCGATATCCGCCCGGAAGAACTCCAGGACGCCTTCATGCAGGAATCCGTCGCGCGGACTGCGACATCCGAATCGATCGTCCACATCGCCCGCGAAGACCTCGGCAAGGCGGCCGCGGATACGGCGCCGGCGGGGCTCATCTTTCACGTCGCGCGCTGCGGCTCGACGCTGATTTCGCAACTTCTGAAGCAGCACGAACCGCTCGTCGTCTATGCGGAGCCGCTCCCGGTCAACGAGATCCTGGTTCCGCCCCAGCAATGGCCGCGCCAGGATCTGGTCGCGGCACTGCGTTCACTCGGCGACGCATTCGCTCGCCATGCGCACAGGCCCTACGTTCTGAAGCTCAGCAGCTGGAACACCTTTTTCTGCGACATCCTGGCAGAGGCGTTTCCGGCGACTCCCTGGGTCCTCTGCATTCGCGATCCGGTCGAAGTCAGCGTGTCGATCCTGAAGGAGCCTCCAGGATGGCTGCGGGACTCGCTGGGCCGCAGCGGTCCGTTTTCGCGATTCGTGGATCCGGAAGGCACATCGCGATCGCCTGAAGAGTTTGTCGCGCGACTGTACGGCACATTCTGCGAGGCGGCCGCCCGCCTGGATCCGCGGCGCGGCAGGCTGGTGCCATACGAGGCCCTGCCGGACGCCGTTTGGGAGATCGTGGCGCCGCATTTCTCGCTGTCGATCGACGCGGGCCAGCGTTCCAGCATGGCGGAGGCTGCACAAATCCATGCCAAGTCGCCATTGGGCAAGGCCGCGCCATTCGTCCGCGACGGCGCGACGAAGCACGCAGCCGCTTCCGCGGAACTTCGGCAGGCCATTGAATCGTTCGCGCGCCCCCAAATGGAACACCTGGAGCGCATTCACACGTCATCGCGCGGAGATCCTCCATGCAATCCTGCGCGCTAGCGCTCTCCATCGGCGCGACCGTCGGTTATCACCTGGTCACCAGGCTGAGTACTGTGCCTCGCGGGTCCTGGCTGGTGAATCGCGATTGAGCGGAATGGGACCGATACTGAAGCATCGCGCCGCGACGCTGCTCGCACACTGGCGTGACGCAGGCGGCTCGGCGGCACTTTCCGCCGCCGACCTCGAGCGGGTCTTCGCGACCAGCGAGTTTGTCGCCGAGGCGGCGACCCGCGAGCCGGCGATCCTGGATCGGCTCTCGGCAGGCGGCGAACTTGGACGTGCGCGCGGCACCGCAGATTTCCTGGCCGCCGCTATGGCATTGCTGGGTGAAGGCGAGGACGAAGCCCGCTTCATGGATGACCTGCGCCGCCTGCGCCGGCGCGAGATGCTGCGCATCGCCTGGCGCGATCTCACGGGCGCGGCGGGCCTCGCCGAAGTGCTCACGGAACTCTCGGATCTCGCCGATGCGGTGATCGTCGCAGCCGTCGCATTTGCGTCGCGTTCTCTTGCGACCCGTTACGGCCAGCCCCGCTCGGCGGCGGGCGAATTGCAGGAACTGGTCGTACTGGCCATGGGCAAGCTGGGCGGCCGCGAACTCAATTTCTCGTCGGACATCGACCTCGTGTTGCTGTACCCGGAGGCGGGCGAGACGGATGGCCGGCGGCCGATCGCGAACGAGGATTACTTCACTCGCCTGGGCCAGGCGCTGGTGCGCCTCCTCGACTCGCGCACGGCGGAGGGCTTCGTGTTCCGCGTGGACCTGCGCCTGCGCCCGTTCGGGGATTCCGGACCGCTGGTCGTGAATTTCGGCGCCTTCGAAGAATACCTGCAGAAGCACGGCCGCGACTGGGAGCGTTATGCCTACGTCAAGGCCCGCGCCGTCACCGGCATCGCCGCCTATCGCGAGTTGTATGACGAAGCCGTCCGTCCCTTCGTCTATCGGCGCTACCTCGATTTCGGGGTCTTTGAAAGCCTGCGTGGCATGAAGGAAATGATTGCGCGCGAGGTCGCGCGGCGCGACCTGCAGCAGGACATCAAGCTGGGGCCGGGCGGTATCCGCGAAATCGAGTTCATCGTGCAGGCGCAGCAGCTGATTCGCGGCGGCTCGGAGCCGGTCCTGCAATCGCCGTCGCTGCTCGCGGTGCTGCCTCGCCTGCAGGGTTCGAAGCTGTTGCCGGCCGTCGCGGTTGCCGAGCTGCAGGACGCTTATGAGTTCCTGCGCCGGACCGAGAATCGCCTGCAGATGGTTGCCGACCAGCAGACGCACGCGCTGCCCGCGGACGAGCTTGGCCGCGAGCGATTGGCCGCAGCCATGGCTGCCGCCGGCTGGAACGATTTCGTCGGGCAGCTCGACACCAAGCGACGTCGCGTCACCGCACATTTCAATGACATCGTGTTCGGCCCAGGAGGGCGCGCCGCGGAAGCCCCGGCCAGGAGCCTCGAGTCCCTGTGGGCCGCGGAGCCCGATCCGGAAGCCGTCGCGCGCGACCTGACGATACTCGGCATCCGTGACGGTGCCGCGGCGGCCGCAATGCTGCTCGAGCTGCGGCAGTCGGCCTATTTCCGCCGCCTCGACGAATTCGGCCAGCGCCGCCTCGCGTTGCTCCTGCCGCGATTGCTCCCGGAGATCGTCGATGCCGCCGCTGGCGAGCGCAGTGCCGGCGAGCTGCAGCTGCTAGCGCGCCTGATCCGGATCATCGAGGCGATCAGCGGCCGCACGGCGTACCTCGCGCTGCTCAATGAAAATGCCAGCGCCCTGTCGCGGCTGGTCAGCATCTGCCGGTTGGGCGACTACCTGGCCCGCCAGGTGGCGGCACATCCGCTCCTGCTCGACGAGCTGCTGGACTCGCGCATCTTCGACGCGCTTGCGGACCGCGAGCAGTTCCGCCAGGAACTCGCGATCCGGCTCGAGCATGCCGGCAGCGACGAAGAACGGCAGGTGGACGCGCTGCGGCACTTCCGCCGCGCGGCGACATTCCGAATCGCGATGCAGGACCTGACCGGGCGCCTGCCGCTGATGCAGGTCAGCGACCGGCTGACGGACGTCGCGGAACTGGTTCTCGAGCAGGCACTGGCACTTGCCTGGCAGCAGACTGCGGCGATATACGGCGAACCACGCTGCGTGGACGCAGAGGGCCCGCGCGCGGCGCGGGTCGCGATCGTCGGTTACGGCAAGCTCGGCGGCATGGAACTCGGCTACGGCTCCGATCTCGACCTGGTGTTCCTGCACGATTCGTCGGGCGAACAGCAACAGACGGCCGGAGCGAAGCCGGTGGACAACGAGGTCTTCTTCCTGCGCCTCGCACAACGGCTCGTGCATCTTCTGACTGTGCACACGGCCGCCGGCCGCCTGTACGAAGTGGACGTGCGATTGCGGCCGAGCGGGAAGGGCGGCCTCGCATTCACGCAGATAAAGGCCTTCGAGGACTACCAGCGCCGGGAAGCATGGACCTGGGAGCACCAGGCGCTGCTGCACTCGCGCTGGGTCGCCGGCGACCACCGGCTCGGCGCCGAATTCGCCCGCATCCGCCGCGAAGTCCTGACGCGTTCGGTCAGGCGCCTGACGCTGCGCGAGGACATCGTTGCCATGCGCGAGCGCATGCGCAAGGAACTCTCCAGGTCGCGCGAGGGATTCTTCGACCTGAAACAGGACCGCGGCGGCATCGCCGACATCGAATTCATGGCGCAGTACTGGGTACTGCGCTCGACCGGCACCCACCCGCCGCTTTGCGAGTTCGCCGACACGATCCGCCACCTCGAGTCGGTCGGTTCGGCCGCGCTCGTCGACCACCGCACGATCGATTTCCTGGTCGATGCCTACCGGCGCTACCGGGAGGCGGCGCACCACCTGTCGCTGGAGCAGCAGGCTCCCATGGTCGAACCGGGGGCGTTTGCGGAGATCCGCGCCAGGGTCGCAGCGATCTGGGAACGAGTCATGATCGCAGGCGCCGACCCGGCGCCGGTATAATCCCGGGCGAGCCAGTAGGGGATCCTCACGTGACCGGCAGCCAGGCAGGCGAGCGCGAACCGATGCCGCCGAATGCGCAGAACCGCTACGAAGTGACCGTCGCGGACCTGCCTTTGTCCTGCCCGATGCCCTCGATGTCCCTCTGGAACAGCCACCCGCGCGTCTACCTGCCGATCGAGGAAACCGGCTGGGCCAAGTGCCCGTATTGCAGCGCCGAGTTCATCCTCAAGCGTTGACGCTGCCGAACTTGATCCAGGTCAGGGCAGCAACGACGCCCAGGCTGCAGCATGCCGCTGATATCTCCACGACAGGAGAACTGGCGGCATGCAGCGGCGGTCCTGGGCTGAACCCTTCAAAATCAAGGTGGTTGAACACCTGCGGATGACGACTCGCGCGGAGCGCGAGCGGGCCATCGTGGACGCTGGTTACAACACCTTCCTGCTGCGCAGCGAGGACGTCTACATCGACCTGCTGACGGACTCGGGTACGTCGGCGATGAGCGACCGCCAGTGGGCAGGCATGATGCTGGGCGACGAAGCCTATGCCGGTTCGACGAACTTCTACCATCTCGAAAGTGCCGTCCGCGAACACTACGGCTACAAGCATGTCATTCCGACGCACCAGGGCCGCGGCGCCGAGCACATCCTGAGCCGCTTGTGCATCAAGCCCGGTGATTTCGTGCCAGGCAACATGTACTTCACGACGACCAGGCTCCACCAGGAGCTGGCCGGAGGGCAATTTGTCGACGTCATCATCGACGAGGCCCACGATCCTGGTTCCGAGTATCCATTCAAGGGCAATGTCGACCTGGACAAGCTCTCCCGGCTGATCGAGCGAGTCGGGGCGGCGCGGATTCCCTATCTGGCGCTGCACGCGACGGTGAACATGGGGGGAGGCCAGCCGATCAGCATGGCCAACGCGCGCGACGTGTCGGCCATGTGCCGGCGGCACGGAATCAAGGTGTTCATGGACGCGACGCGGGCCGTGGAGAACTGCTACTTCATCAAGACTCGCGAGCCGGGATACGCGGAGAAATCTCTGGCCGAGATTCTCCGCGAGCTTTGCTCCTGCACGGATGGTTGCACGATGTCCGGCAAGAAGGACTGCCTGGTGAACATCGGCGGCTTTCTTGCAATCAATGACGATGACATCGCCGACGCCGCCCGGAACATGGTCGTCATTTACGAGGGGCTGCATACCTACGGCGGACTGGCGGGACGCGACATGGAGGCCATGGCGATCGGCATCCACGAGTCCGTGCAGTACGACCACATGCACGCGCGGATCGGTCAGGTGCAATACCTTGGCGAGATCCTCAAGCGCGAGGGCGTGCCGAGCGTGCGACCGATCGGCGGTCACGGGATTTTCCTGAACGCGCTCGAGTTTCTGCCGGACATGCCGCGGCAGCATTTTCCGGCGCAGGCGCTGGCCGCCGCGTTGTACGTCGATTCCGGCGTGCGCGCCATGGAGCGCGGGGCCGTATCGGCCGGGCGCGATCCGGAAAGCGGCGAGAACCATTTTCCGCAACTGGAACTGGTGCGGTTGACGATTCCGCGTCGTGTCTACACGCAGGCGCACATGGACGTGACCGCCGAGTCGGTCGTTGCGCTTTATCAGCAGCGAGCCGGGATCGTCGGCCTGAAATTCACCTACGAACCAAAGCACCTGCGGTTCTTTCAGGCTCGCTTCATTCCGCTCGAGGGTGAAAAGGTCCTTCGCGACCTCGGCCATTCGTGAAGGCGGCCGTGCGCTTGCAGCAACTTCGTGAATCGACGCCAGTCGCGAATCGGGCGGGCGCGCCGCTATAATCGAGCCTTGCAAGCCGGGGGCCGCGTTCCGTGCAAAGCATCGACCATATGCGTCGTGAGCCGACTGCGACCTCCTGATGTTCCAGCGGCTCGAAGTCGACCGCGGCGCGATTCTCTATGATCCCGAACAAGTCGACGATCCCGGCTGGGAGCTGTTTGACCGCGCGCGCTGGCAGGCGCGCGGCGCGCTGACGGCCCACAGCGGCGGGCGCGGCTCCATCCATTTCATCGAGGACCGCGGCCGTCACTGGGCGCTCAGGCGCTACCTGCGCGGCGGCGTCATCGCGAGCCTCGTGCGCGAGCGCTTCCTGTTCCTCGGCGAGGAGCGCACGCGCTCGTTTCGCGAGCTGCGCCTGCTCGCGGCGCTGTTGCACAAGGACCTGCCGGTGCCGGTGCCGGTGGCCGCCGGGTATCGGCGCGGCGCATGCACCTATGTAGCGGAACTGATCACCGGGCGGCTGGTGGGTGCAGCGTCCCTGATCGAGACGCTGCGTGCCGGGCGCATGGACGACGCGCGCTGGAAAGCGGTCGGTCGCTGCCTGCGCCGGTTCCACGACGCCGGCGTGCAGCATGCCGACCTGACCGCCAACAACATCATGCTGGGCGGCAACGGCGAGGTCTGGGTACTCGACTTCGACCGCGGCCGGTTGCGCGAGCCCGGCGCCTGGCGCGAGCGCGTGCTCGACCGGCTGGCGCGCAGCCTCGGGAAGATCACGATGGGCCGCATCGAATGGCGACGCGGATTCGCATTGCTGCGCGACGCGCACGACGCCTGAATGCTGCGCTTCATCTACAACGTGCTGATCTACCTCGCGGCGCCGGTGGCGTTCCTGATGCAGTTCTGGCGCGGGCTGCGCGATCCCAGTTACCGCGAGCGGCTCGGCGAACGATTCGGTTTCGGGCCCGCGCTGCCCGGCAACACGATCTGGATCCATGCCGTATCCGTCGGCGAGGTCCAGGCGGCCGAATCGCTGGTGAGGAAGTTGCTGATTCGCCATCCGGGCTACCCGTTGTTGCTGACGACGGTCACGCCGACCGGTGCGGCGCGCGCGAGGCAGTTGTTCGGAAACTCGGTCCACCTGCGCTACATTCCATTCGACCTTCCGGGGTCGGTGCGGCGCTTCTTCGACCGCGTGCAACCGCGTCTCGCAATGATTCTCGAGACCGAGCTATGGCCAAACCTCTATGCGGAATGCGGCCGCCGCGACGTGCCGCTGGTGCTCGCCAGCGCGCGCATTTCGCCGCGCTCGGTCGGGCGTTACCGGCGACTGGTGCCGCTGTTCCGCCAGGCGCTGTCGCACGGAATCCTGATCGCCGCACAAAGCGAAATCGATGCCGCGCGCTTCCGCTCGATCGGCGCCAATCCCGCGCGCACGCACGTCACCGGCAACATCAAGTTCGATTTCCAGCCGCCGCGCGGAATCGAGCAGCGCGGGGCGCATTGGCGGGAGGCGAATGCGCCGGGCCGGCCGGTCTGGGTGGCTGGCAGCACTCACGAAGGCGAGGAAGACGTGATCCTCGATGCCCATCGCGCGGTGTGCCGGCGATTTCCGGAGGCACTCCTGTTGCTGGTGCCGAGGCACCCGCAGCGCTTCGCTGCGGTCCAGGATCTGCTGACCAGGCGCGGCGAGGCATACACGAATCGCTCGAGCGGCGCCGCCGTCCCCCGCGCCAATTCGGTCATGCTGGGCGACACGATGGGAGAGCTGATGATGTTCTACGCGGCCGCCGACGTCGCTTTCGTCGCGGGGAGCCTGGTGCCGGTCGGCGGTCACAATCTGCTGGAG
>JBATEA010000222.1:0-4024 GCA_049663745.1 Steroidobacteraceae bacterium
AGTACGCCTTCAAGGTCGAAGTCGCCGGATTGCACGACCGACGGCGAGAGCCGGGCATTCAGGAAGAACAGGGTGTCTTTCGCGAGCGCGGACAGTCGCCAGTCGAATGTTGCGGCATTTTCGAGGATCTGGTCCGGGTCTTCTTCGAAGGCGACGAAAATGCCGGGCTGCTTGCGATCCCGCGCCGCGTTTGCAAGCGTCTGCAGGGCAAATACGGTTTTGCCCGTGCCTGGCCCGCCCATGACGAGGGTCGTCCGGTTGCGGGGCAATCCGCCGCGGCTCAGTTCGTCAAATCCCCCGATTCCGGTCGCAGCCTTGGACAGGTTTGCGCCGGCCGCACGCTGTCTTGCCGTCACGTCTTCTCCGTATCCAGGATGTCGTCAGTCTCGGACAGGCGCGGCGGCCGCTTCCGTGCGGTAACGTACATACAGACCTCCGCGACGCGGGTCGCTTGGGCGTGCGTTTTGCCGGCTGCAGCCCGTTACCGGGCGGTCGTTTTCCGCGTGTCCCGGGCGAAATCGACCAGGGCGATGGCGAGCGCGATGACCACGGGCCCGAGGAACATCCCGATGACGCCGAACGCGATCAGCCCGCCCAGCACGCCGATGAAAACCGCGACTGTCGGCACGACGGCACGGCCGGATATCAGGAATGGTTTCAGGAAGTTGTCCACCGTGCTGACGATGAGTCCGATGGCGGCCAGCGCGAGCGCGGCGCCATAACGGCCCTGGAACAGGAGCGCTGCCACGGCCGGCACCCAGACCAGCGCCGTGCCGCCGAAGGGAACGATCGAGAGCACGGCCCCCATCACGCCGAACACGACCGGCGCCGGCAGGCTGACCACCGCAAAGCCGATGCCCAGCAACAGCCCCTGCACCATGGCGGTCACGACCGTGCCGAGCACCACGGCGCGGGTCACGCCGGCGATACGGTCGCGAAGCTCCCTGCGCCGCGCGGGCTCGAGCGGCACCAGGCTGATAGCGGTGTGCGCCATCTGCCGGCCGTCACGGATGAAAAAGAACAGCAGGAACAGCATCACGGTGAAATTGAGGACCGTGCCCAGGGCGCCGAGCAGCGCCGTGCCGCCGAGCGCGGCCAACCGTTGGAACAAGGCTTTTCCGCGCTCGAGCAGCCAGGCCTGGGCCTCGGCCGAGCTGATGCTGGTGTATTGATCGAGCCAATCGAGCGCGCGCCCGAGCACGGGAAGATCTGCGACCTCCGGGAAGCCCTGGCCCTGATGCTGTTCCAGCCACTGCTGGAGCGTGACCGCGAGTCCCGCTGCCTGCCGTCCGAAAGCGATGGCGAGCGCCGCCAGCGGGCCGATGAACATCAGCAGCACCAAAATCGTCAGTAACGATGCCGCGACTGCATCGCGGCCGCGCAATAGCGCCGCGAGGCGTGCCTGCGCGGGCTGCAGCAGGAACGCCAGGAAAATTGCCCAGGCGAGTGGCGCGAAAAACGGCTGGAGGATCTGGTACAGGAGCGCTGCCAGCAATGCAAGGCCCGCGACCGCCAGTACGCGTTCGTAGAACCCCGGATCCGTCGATTCCTTCATCGATTCACTCTCCGCCTACAAAGCGGCGCGGATGCGCGCGGCGTGCTCCGCAAGCACAGCGGGGTCCGCCGGGTTCGCAGCGTGGATGCCGAGGTCCTTGCCGGCGTAGCGCGGTATCACGTGAAAGTGCAGGTGAAACACGCTCTGTCCCGCTGCGGGTCCGTTCAGTTGCGCGATCATGATGCCCGGCGGCGCGAATGCCTTCTTCACCG
This sequence comes from Steroidobacteraceae bacterium, assembly GCA_049663745.1. Lineage (GTDB taxonomy): Bacteria > Pseudomonadota > Gammaproteobacteria > Steroidobacterales > Steroidobacteraceae > SCUD01. The sequence goes on from JBATEA010000222.1 coordinate 1,768, forward strand.
CGCGCGCGACTTTCTGCGCGGTACGGATTGCGGCTGCGACCGCCTCCGGTGGCGTCGTGAAGACATCCTCGCCGGGAGCCTTCGGCACGACCAAGGTATGGCCATCGGCTTGCGGCATGATGTCCATGAACGCGATCGTGTCCGCGTCCTCGTAAACCTTGTGGCAGGGAATCTCGCCGCGGACGATGCGTGCGAAGATGTTGTCGGGGTCATATGCCATCGAGGCGCTCCGGTTGGAGATCGATCGTGAGCAGGCAGTGATCGGGCCAGCGCTTGCCTTTCGGGTAATCCCAGACCTCGTAGGAGCCTGCCACCAGCGCATGGGAAAGCCTGCGGCCGAGCACGAAATGTTCGATTGGCTGGCGCGGGCCAAAACCGTTGCCGCAGCCGATGGCACCGTGTTCGACGCCGGCATTGGTGAGCTCGGCACCGGGCGGATCGCCGTCATTGATCTCCGGCCAGATCGCGATGATCCGGCCCTGTGCGTCGCGCGCAGTTTCGCGCTCCGCATCGAAGCGCCTGTTGAAGTCGCCGATCACGGCGAAGGCGTCTTCCGCACGCGCACGGCGGTCGATCCAGTCCTCGAGGATCGGCACCTGCTGCTGCAGCATGTGGCAGGCCTCGCGCGCCTCGTCGAGCGGGTCATTGTTGCAGGCGGATTTCAGGTGCACGGCCAGCAGGCGGATGGCGCGGTTCGTGCCCGGATAGAGCGTGAGATCCGCGCCGCGGCGCAGCCTGTCATCGAGGCTGAGCGCGCGGTAATCGCGGTCACAGCGATGCGGGATACCGCGGCGGATGGCGAAACCGACGTTCTGCACGTTGTGCCGGGTGGTGAAGCAGAATGTGTATTGCGGGAATATCCGCTTCGCGACGTCGCGGCCGTCGGTTTCCTGGAGTGCAACGACGTCGAGGTCCGCGCTGGCCGCGAAATCGCGCAACCGCTCGAGGTCCTGCGCGCTCCAGCGTCCCTTCGGCACGAGGTCGCAGGGAACTTCGCGGTCGTTTCCGCCGCTGCGCCGGTCCTTGCCGCTGCAATGCTTTGCAAGTGCATCGAAGGTCTCGGGCGCCATCATCCATTCGAGATTCCAGGTGCCGACCCGCAAGCCCCCGGCGCTGGTCGCTGGCACGGCGAGCGCGAACGCGAAGGCCAGCGCCGCGAGCCGGGTCATTCACCGGCCTTGCTCCGGTTGGCGACGAGATCCTGCACGACGGCCGGATCCGCGAGCGTCGAGGTGTCGCCGAGCTGGTCGTGCTCTTCGGCGGCGATCTTGCGCAGGATGCGCCGCATGATCTTCCCCGAGCGCGTCTTCGGCAGCGCGGGCGCCCATTGTATGAAATCGGGTTGCGCGATCGGCCCGATTTCCCTGCGGACCCAGGCGACCAGTTCGATGCGTAGCTGTTCGGCGGGTTGCTCTCCCGAGATCAGCGTGACGTAGGCATAGATGCCCTGGCCCTTGATGTCGTGCGGAAATCCGACGACCGCGGCTTCGGCGACCTTGTCGTGCGCGACCAGCGCGCTCTCGACCTCGGCCGTGCCGATGCGGTGACCGGAGACATTGATGACGTCGTCCACGCGGCCGGTGATCCAGTAGTAACCGTCCTCGTCGCGGCGCGCGCCGTCGCCCGTGAAATAACGGCCGCGGAATGTCCTGAAGTACGTGTCGATGTAGCGCTGGTGGTCGCCGTAAACCGTGCGCATCTGGCCCGGCCAGCTGTCCTTCAACACGAGGTTGCCGTCGGCGGCGCCCTCGAGTTCGCGGCCCTCGTTGTCCACGAGCGCCGGCACGATGCCGGGCAATGGCAGGGTCGCCGAGCCCGCCTTCAGCGCCGTCGCGCCGGGCAGCGGCGAAATCAGGATGCCGCCGGTCTCGGTCTGCCACCAGGTGTCCACCAATGGGCAGCGGCTGTCGCCAACCACGCGGTAATACCATTCCCAGGCCTCCGGGTTGATCGGCTCGCCGACCGTGCCGAGCAGGCGAAGGCTCCTGCGCGACGTGGCTTTCACCGGCGCCTCGCCGTCGCGCATCAGTGCGCGGATCGCGGTCGGCGCGGTATAGAAGATCGTGACCTGGTGCTTGTCGACGACACGCCAGAATCGGGACGTATCCGGGTAGTTCGGCACGCCCTCGAACATCAGGCTGGTCGCGCCGTTCGACAGCGGCCCGTACACGATGTAGCTGTGGCCGGTGACCCAGCCGACGTCGGCCGTGCACCAGAAGATGTCGTCCTCGTGGTAGTCGAACACGCAGTAGAACGT
>JBATEA010000223.1:0-4561 GCA_049663745.1 Steroidobacteraceae bacterium
CCATCAAGCGATTCATGGGCCGCAAGTTTGACGAGGTGACGAGCGAGTCGTCCCGCGTGCCCTACAGAGTGTCGCGCGCGCAAAACGGCGACGCGTGGATTGACGTCCGGGACAAGAAGCTTTCGCCGCCGGAAGTCTCCGCGATGGTGCTGCAGAAACTGAAGCAGGCCGCGGAAGACTACCTCGGCGAGAAAGTGACCGACGCCGTGATCACGGTGCCGGCCTATTTCAACGATGCGCAGCGCCAGGCCACAAAGGACGCGGGCCGCATCGCGGGGCTCAATGTGCGCCGCATCATCAACGAGCCGACCGCGGCCGCGCTCGCCTATGGCATGGACAAGAAGGGCAAGGACCGCAAGATCGCGGTCTACGACCTCGGCGGCGGCACCTTCGATATTTCGATCATCGAGATCGCCGATGTCGACGGCGAGCGGCAGTTCGAGGTGATGTCAACCAATGGCGACACCTTCCTCGGCGGCGAGGACTTCGACCGCCGGATCATCGACCACGTCGCTACCGAGTTCCAGAAGGAAAGCGGCGTGGACGTGCGCAAGGATCCGCTGGCCGTCCAGCGGCTGAAGGAAGCCGCCGAAAAGGCGAAGATTGAGTTGTCATCGGGCCAGCAGACCGAGATCAACCTGCCGTACGTCACAGCTGATGCTTCCGGTCCCAAGCACCTGACGCTGAAGCTGACGCGCGCCAAGCTGGAATCGCTGGTCGAGGACCTCGTGGCCCGCACTGTGGAGCCCTGCAAGGTCGCGCTGAAGGACGCCGGGCTATCGATCCAGGAAGTGGACGAAGTCATCCTGGTCGGCGGCCAGACGCGCATGCCGCTGGTTCAGAAAGCGGTCAAGGACTTCTTCGGCAAGGAGCCGCGCAAGGACGTCAATCCCGACGAGGCCGTTGCCGTCGGGGCTGCGATCCAGGGCGGCGTGCTGGCCGGCGACGTCAAGGACGTGCTGCTGCTGGATGTGACGCCATTGTCGCTCGGCATCGAGACGCTGGGCGGCGTCATGACGCGCCTGATCGACAAAAACACGACGATTCCCACCAAGGCCACGCAGGTGTTCTCGACGGCGGACGACAACCAGACCGGCGTGACGATCCACGTGGTGCAGGGCGAGCGCGACCGCGCGACGGACAACAAGTCGCTCGGCAAGTTTGACCTTTCCGACATTCCGCCGGCGCCGCGCGGCTTGCCGCAGATTGAGGTGACTTTCGACATCGATGCCAATGGCATCCTGAACGTGTCGGCCAAGGACAAGGCGACCGGCAAGGAGCAGAGAATCGTCATCAAGGCCTCGAGCGGTCTCTCCGAGGCCGAGATCAAGCAGATGGTCCGCGATGCGGAGGCCCATGCCGAGGAGGACAAACGCTTCCGCGAACTGGTCGACACGCGCAATCGCGCCGACGCGCTGCTGCATGCCACCGAGAAATCGCTGAAGGACCTCGGCGACAAGGTTTCCGGCGAGGAGCGTGCCGCGATTGAGGGAGCGTTGAGCGACCTGCGGAGCGTGCTGAAGGGTGACGACAAGGCCGCGATCGAGCGCAAGGCCGAGGCGCTCGCCAAGGCCAGTGCCCAGGTCGTGCAGCGCGCCTACCAGGGCGAGGCACAACAGACGGCCGGCGCCGCGCCGGGCGCGGAAGCCGGGCCAGGCCCTGGCAAGGCGAGCGAAGACGTGCTCGACGCCGAGTTCGAGGAGATCAAGGAAAAGGGTTCGAAGCCGCACTGACGGTTTCGGCGCCCGTGAGAATGGTCCGGCCGGACGCCGGGTGACAGCGGGTCACCCGGCGTTTGCGCCTGTGGAGAACCATGTCGAAGCGTGACTACTACCAGGTGCTGGGCGTACCGAGAAACGCCACGGAAGATGCCGTCACCAAGGCATACCGGCGTCTGGCGATGAAGTATCACCCCGACCGGAATCCGGACGACAAGGAAGCCGAGGAGCGCTTCAAGGAGGCCAAGGAAGCCTACGAAATCCTGACGGATACCCAGAAGCGCGCGGCCTATGACCAGTACGGCCATGCCGGACTCGACGCTGCGCGTGGCGCCGGACAGGGCTTCAGTCCATCGGACGCATTCGGCGACATCTTCGGCGACGTATTCGGCGACATCTTCGGCGGTGCCCGCCGCGGCGCCCGCAGCACGGTGTTCCGGGGTGCAGACCTGCGTTACGAAATGACCCTCGACCTCGAGCAGGCCGTATTCGGCACCAACACCGAGATCGATTTCCAGACCGTTGCGGACTGCAAGGAATGCGGCGGCAGCGGCGCCGCCAAGGGACACGCGCCTGTAACCTGCGATACCTGCTCCGGTACCGGGCAGGTGCGGATGAGCCAGGGCTTCTTCACGGTCCAGCAGCCTTGCCCGCGTTGCAAGGGCCGCGGCACGATCATCAAGGATCCGTGCGGGAACTGCGGCGGCCACGGCCGCGTCAGGGCCAACAAGCGCCTGGCGGTCAAGGTGCCGGCCGGCGTGGACAATGGCGACCGCATCCGGCTTGCCGGAGAAGGCGAGGCGGGTCGCAATGGCGGTCCGCCAGGCGATCTGTATGTCGAGGTCGTGGTTCGCGAGCACCCGATCTTCGAGCGCGACGGCGCCCACCTGTCCTGCGAACTGCCGGTCAGCTTCGTGACGACGGCGCTCGGTGGCTCGGTCGAAGTCCCGACGCTGGAGGGCCAGGCAACCATCAAGGTGCCTGCCGGGACCCAGTCGGGTCGCGTCTTCCGGCTGCGCGAGAAGGGTGTCAAGCCGGTACGGGGCGGTGCGACGGGCGACCTCTTCTGTCGCGTCGTGGTCGAGACACCGGTCGACCTGACAATCGATCAGAAGGAATTGCTGAAGAAATTGGAGTCCTCGCTGAATGCGGGTGGCCGCAAGCACAATCCGCGCGAGCGCTCCTGGCTCGAAGGCGTCAAGCAGTTCTTCGGCAGGATAGGGGGCTGACATGATCAATGTGGCTGTCCTCGGCGTCAGCGGCAGGATGGGACGCTGCCTGGTGCGGGCGATCCGCGAATCCGGCGATTTCACGCTGACCGGGGCACTCGCTTCGCCAGAGAGCGCCTCGCTTGGCCGCGACGCAGGCGAAGTGGCGCAGACGGGTCCGGTCGCCATCGAAGTCACGTCGAATCGCGAACGGGCGCTTGCCAATGCAGCGATCGCGATCGATTTCACGCTGCCCGAGGCGACTGTGGACAACCTGGCGGCAGCCGCCGCCAGGCGTATCCCGATCGTCATCGGCACGACCGGACTCGACGCCGAACGCCATGCGCTGATCCGGCGCGCCAGCGAGCAGCTGCCGGTGCTGGTCGCGCCCAACATGTCGCTGGCCGTCAATCTTTTCTTTAGCCTGGTTGGCAGCGCCGCTGCCGCATTGCCCGGCGATTACGACATCGAGATCGTGGAGGCCCATCACCGCCACAAGGCGGACGCCCCGTCGGGGACCGCGCTGCGACTCGGCGAAATAGCGGCCGGTGCCCGGAACACCACGCTCGGCGCTGTCGGCGTCTACGGCCGCGCCGGCAGCGAAACCACTCGCTCGCCGGGGGCGATCGGATTCTCGAGTATCCGGGCCGGCGACATCGTCGGCGAACATCATGTGCTGTTCGCGGGCAGCGGCGAAACACTGGAACTCGTGCACCGGGCGACCGACCGGATGACATTTGCCTACGGTGCCCTGGCGGCCGCGCGCTGGCTCGCCGGGAGGCAGCCCGGCCTTTACGGCATGTCGGACGTACTCGGCCTTTAACAAAAAGGGGACGCAACCCTTTAAAGGGTTGCGTCCCCTTTAATGGCATTAGGCGCCGCGACGGTCGTGGAACGGGCTGCGCCGGTCTAGTAGAATTCCGTTCTGGGTTGCGGCCCCCTTTGAGGGATTCGAAGTGCGCGGGTGGAGTCCGGAACGGCTCCGCTCGCTTGAATGCTGCACCCTGCTTCGGCAGGGCGGCCTGGCCGGGCAGGGAGAAACGACCGGTGACAGCGACGCCTGCGGTGCTCGCCCTCGAGGACGGCACTTTGTTTCGCGGTGTCTCGATTGGTGCGCCGGGCAGCACCACCGGCGAAGTCGTTTTCAATACCGCGATGACGGGCTACCAGGAGATCCTGACCGACCCGTCGTATTGCCGCCAGATCGTGACGCTCACCTACCCGCATATCGGCAATACCGGCGTCACCCCTGAAGACCTGGAGTCCCCGGAAATCCACGCCTCGGGTCTCGTGATCCGCGACCTGCCGCTCCTGCATTCGAGCTGGCGCGCCAGCCAGCCGCTGTCCGGCTTTCTCGTGGAAGGCGGCATCGTCGCGATCGCCGGCATCGATACGCGCCATCTCACACGCATACTGCGCGAAAAGGGCGCGCTCGCCGGCTGCATCATGACAGGCGGCGATGTGGACACTGCGATTGCCACCCGCGCCGCCCGCAAGTTTCCCGGCCTGAAGGGCATGGATCTCGCCAAGGTCGTCAGCGTTCGGGAGCCCTACCAATGGAACGAGGGGAGCCTCGTTCGCGAATCGGCCCGGGTCTTGCGGCCGGGATCGCGCCTGCACGTCGTCGCCTACGAT
>JBATEA010000224.1:0-2200 GCA_049663745.1 Steroidobacteraceae bacterium
GTCTTATAGCGCCGCGATCGCCGCGGTCGGCGCCTCCGTGAAGGCAGCCAGCACGCCGGCGTCCTGGCCCAGCATCTCGGTGAAGCTGTCCGCGCTGCACCCGCGCTACGAGTTCGGCCGCCGCGACCAGTTGCTGTCCGAACTGGGTCAACGAATCGAATCGCTCGCACTCGAGGCCCGCGATGCAGGCATCGCGCTGACGATCGACGCTGAAGAGGCCGACCGGCTCGAGTTGTCGCTGGAACTGCTCGACCGGCTGCTGCGCCAGCCGAAACTGGCGGGATGGGACGGTCTCGGCCTCGCCGTGCAGGCCTATGCGAAGCGCGCCGCCGACGTACTGCGTTACGTTTGCGGGCGTGCGGATGAGGCCGGCCGCGTGCTGAACGTGCGCCTGGTCAAGGGCGCTTACTGGGACAGCGAGGTCAAGCGCGCGCAGGAGCGTGGCTTGCCCGGATACCCTGTCTACACGCGCAAGCAGAACACCGACGTCAGCTATCTCGCCTGCGCGCGCATCCTGCTGGACGGCAGCCGGCGCGTTTACCCGCAGTTCGCAACCCACAATGCACATACCGTCGCGAGCATCATCCACCTGGCAAAGGAACGCGGCCGCGAATTCGAGTTCCAGCGCCTGCACGGCATGGGCGAGGAACTCTATGCGGAAGTGACCGATCCCGCGGGACGCGGACTGCCCTGCCGCGTCTACGCGCCGGTCGGCTCGCATGAGGACCTGCTGCCTTATCTGGTGCGCCGCCTGCTCGAAAACGGCTCGAACACGTCATTCGTCAATCGCGTCGTCGACGATTCGCTGCCGCTCGAGGAAGTCGTCAGCGACCCGGTCGCGGAAGTCGAGCGCGCGGGACCGGGCCCGCATCCTCGCATCCCGCTGCCTGCGGCGTTGTTCGGGCCCGGGCGCCGCAATTCCGCCGGCGTCAACCTGGCCGACGGCCGCGTGCAGAGAAGCCTCGCCGATGGCTGCCGGCAGGCGCTCGCGAAGCCGCTCACGGCCGCGCCAATCGTCGGCGGGCGCGAACATCCGGGGCGCGCGCGAAAGATCCTGTGCCCCGCGGATCTCGAGCGCGTCGCCGGCGTGGTGATGGAAGCGGAGGTCGCATTGCTCGGTCAGGCACTTGCACTCGCTGCGGCAGCGCAGCCCGAATGGGACCGCAGGCCAGCCAGTCAACGGGCCGCGATGCTTCGTGAGGCGGCCGACCGGCTCGAACACGAGGCTGCGCGCTTCATTGCCATCTGCATCACCGAGGCCGGCAAGTCCGTGCCCGATTCGATCGCCGAAGTTCGCGAGGCCGTCGACTTCCTGCGCTATTACGCGGTGAGGGCCGAGCAGGAATTCGGCCAGCCGCTGGCGCTGCCGGGCCCGACCGGCGAGTCCAACCGCCTGTTGCTGCGCGGCCGCGGCGTATTCGCCTGCATCAGTCCGTGGAATTTCCCGCTCGCTATCTTCACGGGCCAGGTCGCGGCGGCGCTTGCGGCCGGCAACAGCGTCATCGCAAAACCGGCAGCGCAGACACCGCTGGTCGCCGCCGCGATGCTGCGCCTGCTGCACGCTTCCGGCGTGCCAGGAGACGTGCTGCACCTGGTGCCGGGTCCCGGCTCCACGATCGGCGCCGCACTGATCGCCGATCCCCGTATCGCGGGCGTCGTGTTCACCGGTTCCACCGAGACTGCGCGCCTGATCAACCGGACGCTCGCGGCGAAGGATGGCGCGCTGCCGGTGCTGATCGCCGAGACCGGCGGCCAGAATGCGATGCTGGTGGACAGTTCCGCCCTTCCGGAGCAGGTAGTCAACGACGCGATCCAGTCAGCATTCAATTCGGCGGGGCAGCGCTGCTCGGCTTTGCGCGTGCTGTATGTGCAGCAGGACATCGCCGAGCGGGTTCTCGAATTGCTGGCCGGCGCCATGGACCAGCTCGCGGTCGGGAATCCCGCACTCCTTTCGACGGATGTCGGCCCGGTGATCGACGCGGCCTCGCTCGCGACGCTCGAACAGCATGCAGCAGCCATCGTCCAGGGCAGCCGCTGGCAACACCGCGTGCCGCTGCCGGCCGGGCTGCCGCGCGGGCATTTCTTCGCGCCGCTCGCGGTCGAAATCGACGGCATTGCGCGGCTGGAACGGGAAGTTTTCGGGCCCGTGCTGCACGTCGTGCGCTTCGCCGCATCCGATCTCGATGCAGTCATCGATGAC
>JBATEA010000225.1:0-1950 GCA_049663745.1 Steroidobacteraceae bacterium
GCGATGTTGATGATGCGGCCCCTGCGGGCCTTCATCATGCCGCGCAGCACCGCCTTGCTGAGCCGGAAGACGGAGCCGAGATTGGTGTCGATCACGGCATCCCAGTCCTCGCTCTTCATGCGCAGCAACAGCGTGTCGCGCGTGATGCCGGCGTTGTTGACGAGGATCGTGACCGCGCCCTCGCGGCCCTCGATGTCCGCAATCGCAGCATCGATCGCCGCGCCGTCGGAGACGTCCAGCACCAGGCCGCGCCCGGCGATGCCGGCTTCGGCGAGTTTCGCGTCGATGGTCGCGACTCCTGCCGCTGCGGTCGCCGTGCCGAGCACTCTGGCGCCCGCTGCGCCAAGTGCCAGCGCAATCGCCTGACCGATGCCGCGCGAGGCGCCGGTGACCAGTGCGATCTCGCCTGCAAGGGTCTGGGTCGTCATGGGTCGTCGCTCCCCGTGTCCGCAGTCAACGCAGCCTGCAATGAATCCGCCCCGTCGATCGCGGCGATCGCCAGATCGCGGCCACCCGGTGCGCGGCGCGCGAGCCCGGCGAGCACCTTTCCGGGCCCGCATTCGAGCAACTGGCGCGCCCCTGATGCAATCATCGCTGCGACAATAGCTGACCAGCGGACCGGATTGAACAACTGGCGGTACAGTCCGTCGCGGATTGCCGCCGGCGTGTCGTGCTGCCCGCCATCGAATGCATAGACGTGAATCACCGGCGCCTGCACCGCGAGAGCCCGGAGCCGTTCACGCATTTCCTCCGCGGCGGGCTTCATCAATGCGCTGTGCGATGGTACGGAGACGGGCAGCAGCACGGCGCGCTTCGCGCCCCGCGCCTTGCAGTTCTCGATGGCGCGCGCGACCGCCGCGGCATTGCCCGCGATGACGAGCTGGCCCGGAGAGTTGTAATTGACAGGCTGCACGACTTCGCCCTGCGCCGACTCGACACAGGCGGCCTCGATCACCGCATCGTCGAGACCGAGGATCGCCGCCATCGCGCCGACGCCCGCCGGCACCGCGCGCTGCATCGCCTGACCGCGGAGCCGCACGAGTGCTGCCGCTGCCTTGAATTCGATGGCGCCGGCGCAGACAAGCGCGCTGTATTCGCCAAGGCTGTGCCCGGCCATCATGTCGGGTGATCTGCCTCCGCGGCGCCGCCAGGCCCGCCACACGGCAACGCCCGCCGCCAGCATCGCCGGTTGCGTCCGCTCGGTCTCGGAAAGAAGCTCCTCGGGTCCCTGCTGGCACAGTTTCCAGAGGTCATAACCGAGGACCTCGGACGCTTCGGCAAAGGTCTCCAGGACCAGGGGTTCGGCCGCGGCCAGGGTCGCCAGCATCCCGATCGATTGGGAACCTTGCCCCGGAAACATCATCCCAAGCTTCAAGATCGCGCCTCCCGGCCCCGGAACGCGCCGATTATAGGTTGAGCGCAGCGTCACAAGGCGGACGCCGCCACCGGGGCTGCCGGAGTCGCTCTGTTATCATCTGGCTGCTTCGAATGCCGCACCTCGCGCCGGGGCAGGAGAACTGAATGCGCCAGGCTTTCCGCCGCTATTCCGGATTCACGCTGATCGAAATCATGGTCGTGCTCGTGATCATCGCCATCCTCGGCGCATTGATCGCGCCGCAGATCATCGGCCAGGTGGACAGCGCGCGCATCAAGGCGACGAAGCTCGACATCCGCACCCTGGGTACCGCGCTCGACATGTATCAGATGGACAATTTCCGCTATCCGACGTCGGATCAGGGCCTGCAGGCGCTGATCCAGGCACCGGCCATCGAGCCGCTAGCGAAGAACTGGCGCTCCCAGGGCTACCTGCGGTCGAGATCCGTGCCGAAGGACCAGTGGGGCAACGACTACCTCTATCGGCAGCCGGGCACTCAGGGCGGGGCTTATGACCTCTATACGCTGGGCGCCGACGGCCAGCCGGGCGGCGAGGACGCCGATGCCGACTACGGC
>JBATEA010000226.1:0-2307 GCA_049663745.1 Steroidobacteraceae bacterium
GCGTGAGCGCGCCGCCGGCGTGCGCCGTGGACAGGACGCGACCGATCGACCTGACGATGCCCGTGAACATGGCCGGGCGCGCCGTCAGGCTTCCGCCGGCCGCAGGGTGACCCGCAGATCGCGGCCAACGCGGCAGAGGTCCGAGATCGAGAATTCCATTCTTTCCGACATCGAGGCGATGCCCGGAAGCGACGCCAGCGGCCGCGCATCCATGCCGAGCAATGCGGGCGCAAGATACAGGACCAGCTCGTCGACCAATCGTGCAGAGAGCAGCGCGCCCGCGAGCGTCGGGCCACACTCGGCCTGCAATTCGTTGACCTCGAGACCCGCCAGGTGCCGCATCGCCGCGGCAAGGTCGAGTCCACCGGGGCCTGCCGGCAGAACCGCGACCTGGGCGCCCGCGTCCTCGAGCGCCATGCGTCGCGCCTTGTCTTCACTCGCGGTCAGAACCAGCAACTGCCCCGGGGGCGGCACGATCCGGGCCGACGGCGAAGTCCGCAATTGCGTATCGAGCACGACCCGCAGCGGCTGGCGCGTGGCCTCCGGCAGGCGTACGTCGAGACGGGGATCGTCGCAGCGCACCGTCGCCGCGCCGGTCATCAGCGCCGAGGAACGGGCGCGCAGCTGCTGCACGTCGGCGCGCGCGACATCGCCGGTGATCCAGCGGCTCTCGCCGTTTGCGAGCGCCGTGCGGCCGTCGAGGCTGGCGGCCATCTTGAGCCGCAGCCAGGGCCGGCCACGTTCCATGCGCGACAGGAAGCCCGGATTCAGCGCGCGGGCCGCGTCGGCGAGCAGCCCGCCCGACACCTCGATGCCCGCAGCAGCGAGTCTCGAGGCGCCGCCGCCACTGACGCGCGGGTTCGGATCGGGAATGGCGTAGCAGACGCGCTTGATGCCCGCGGCGATCAGCGCATCCGCGCAGGGCGGTGTGCGCCCGTGATGGCAACAAGGCTCGAGCGTCACATACGCTGTCGCCCCGCGTGCCGCCTCGCCCGCGACCGCGAGCGCGGCAGCTTCCGCGTGCGGGAGGCCTGCACGCTCGTGCCAGCCCTCTGCAATCACGCGCTCGCCGTCGGCGATGACGCAGCCGACGCGCGGATTCGGATCGGTGGTCCAGAGCCCGCGGTGCGCGAGCTCGATTGCCTTTTCCATGTGGCGCAGGTCGGGTTGCTCGCGCGCGTTCATCGCTTGTTCCGGGTTTCGCGGCCCGGCGCCGGCAGCAACGACATCTGGCCGGTTGCCGGATCCTGCTTCTGGCGCTGGCCCAGTTGTTCGATTTCGGCGCGAAACGCGTCCGCGTCCTCGAAGCGATGATAGACCGAGGCGTAGCGGACATAGGCGACTTCGTCGAGCTGCCGCAACTCCTCCATGACGAATTCGCCGATCGCGCGCGACGCGACCTCGCGCTCGCCGAGCACGCGCAGGCGGCGGCAGATCCGCTCAATGGCAGACTCGACGTCATCGCGCGGGATCGGCCGCTTCTCGAATGCCTTCATGATCCCGGCGCGCAGCTTGCCCTCGTCGAAGGGCTGCCGGGAACGATCGGCTTTGACGACCTGCGGCAGCACCAGTTCCGCCGTTTCGAAGGTCGTGAATCGTTCGCCGCAGGCCAGGCATTCGCGCCGGCGCCGGATCTGGTGGCCCTCGCCCGCGAGGCGCGAGTCCGTCACCTTGGTGTCTTCGTGATTGCAGAATGGGCAGTGCACTGCCGCCCCCCGGGCGCGCTAGCCGTAGACGGGAAAGCGCCCGCAGATCTCGAGCACCTCGCCGCGCACGCGATCCACGACCGATTCGTCGCCCATCCGGTCGAGCACGTCGGCGATCCACGAGCCGACCTGGCGCGCTTCGTCGAGGCCAAAGCCGCGCGTCGTGATCGCGGGCGTCCCGATCCGGAGTCCACTGGTGACGAATGGCGGCCGCGGATCATTGGGCACGGCATTCTTGTTGACGGTCATGTGAGCGCGGCTGAGCGCGGAATCGGCGTCCTTGCCCGTGAACTCGCGGCCGATCAGGTCGAGCAGGAGCAGGTGATTGTCGGTTCCGCCCGACACGATGCGGTAGCCGCGCGCGACGAGCGCTGCGGCAAGCGCGCGGGCATTGGCCACGACTTGCCGCTGATACGCGACGAAATCGGGCGACAGCGCCTCGAGCAGCGCCACAGCCTTGGCGGCGATGACGTGCATCAGCGGGCCACCCTGCATGCCCGGGAAGATCATCGCATTGAGTTTCTTGTGCAGCCCGGGGTGCTCGCGCGCGAGGATCAGGCCGCCGCGCGGCCCGCGCAGCGTCTTGTGCGTGGTGGTCATG
>JBATEA010000227.1:0-6651 GCA_049663745.1 Steroidobacteraceae bacterium
GGCGAAGGCGTGTGGGTTTGGGATACGGATGGCAAGCGCTATCTCGATTGCCTGTCGGCGTATTCGGCGCTGAACCAGGGCCATTGCCATCCCAGGATCCTCGCGGCGATGGTCGAACAGGCGCAACGCCTGACGCTGACGTCCCGTGCTTTCCGTAACGATCAGCTGGCCCTGCTCTACGAGGACCTGGCGAAGCTGACTCGCTCCCACAAGATCCTGCCCATGAACAGCGGGGCGGAGGCGGTCGAGTCGGTCATCAAGGCCGTGCGCAAGTGGGGTTACGAAGTGAAGGGCGTGGCCGCCGACCGGGCCGAGATCATCGTCTGCTCGAATAACTTCCATGGGCGCACGCTGGGCATCGTCGGCTTCAGCACCGATCCGGACGCACGCGGCGGCTTCGGCCCGTTTGCGCCGGGCTTTCGCGTCGTGCCGTTCGGGGATTTCGACGCGTTCGCCGCAGCAGTCAACGAAAACACGGTGGCGTTCCTGGTCGAACCGATCCAGGGCGAGGCCGGCGTCGTCATCCCGCCGCCAGGCTACTTCACCAGGGTCCGGGCGTTCTGCAGCGAGCGCAACGTGACGCTGATCCTCGATGAGATCCAGACCGGCCTCGGGCGCACCGGCAAACTCCTGGCGGAAGAGCACGAAGGCATCGAAGCGGATGTCACGCTGATCGGCAAGGCGCTCTCGGGCGGCTTTTACCCGGTCTCGGCCGTGCTGTCGAACTCCGAGGTGCTCGGCGTGCTGAAGCCCGGCCAGCACGGCAGCACCTTCGGTGGCAATCCGCTCGCCTGCGCGGTGGCGCGCATGGCGCTCAAGGTGCTGATCGACGAAGGGATGATCGAGAATGCCGAACGGCAGGGCGCCTATTTCAAGGCCCGGCTCGAAGGCATCGAGAGCGACGTCGTCCGCGAAGTCCGCGGCCGCGGGCTGATGCTCGCTGTCGAACTTCGCAACGAAGCGGGCGGCGCCCGCCGTTACTGCGAGCTGCTGCGCAAGCGTGGCCTGCTCGCCAAGGACACGCACGAACACACGATCCGGATCGCGCCACCGCTACCCATCACGCGCGACCAGGTCGACTGGGCGTGCGACACCATCGCAGAGGTGCTCGCGACGGGCTGACAGGCTTCAACGGTCCTGGCAACCGGTCAGGACGTTGACGACATTCGTTCCGATTTCTTCGACTGCGTAGCCGCCTTCCATCAGAAACAGGGTTGGAAGCCGCAGCCGCGCGATGCGATCGCCGATCCGCAGATAGTCCCGGCTTTCCAGCTTGAAATGGGAGATGGGATCTTTCTTGAAGGTGTCCACGCCGAGCGACACCACGAGGGCATCGGGTCCATAAGCGTCTACCGCGCCGCATGCCGCCTCGAGAGCCCCGCTCCAAACCGCCCAGTCGGCGCCCCTGCTGAGCGGAAAGTTGTGATTGAAGCCCGCTCCCGCACCGGCGCCGGTTTCGTCGGCGTAGCCGAGGAAATAGGGGAAGTCGCTCGCCGGATCCGCGTGAATCGACGCGAACATCACGTCCGCGCGCTGGTAAAAGATTTCCTGGGTGCCGTTGCCGTGGTGATAGTCGACATCGAGGATGGCCACGCGTGCGGCGCCGTTGTCCCGCAAGTGCTGTGCCGCAATCGCCGCATTGTTGAGAAAGCAATAACCGCCGTAGTAATCGCTTGCCGCGTGGTGTCCCGGGGGGCGGCACAGGCCGAAAGCGGCGCGTTCCCGGCCGTCCGCGATGCGCGCGGCGCCGGTCAGCGCGACATCGGCGGCGCTGCGGGCAGCTTTCCAGGTGCCGGCGGCGATGGGCGAGCTGATGTCGAAGGAATAGTAGGACAGGCGGCCGTCCAGGGAGGCAGGAACGCGGTCACTGCGGAATCCGCGGATGGGCCAGGCGAGCGGCATGGCGTCGCCCTGACGATCGAGCGCCCGCCATTCCGCGTGTGCCCCGGACAGGAATTCGACGAAAGCGGCACGGTGCACACGCAGAACGGCATCCAGCGGAAAGACCACGGGATCTTCGACCGCGATGCCGGCCGCCCGAACGGCGGCCAGCACCCTTTCAGCGCGCTCCCCGCGCTCAAACGCGGTGGTCAGCCGGCCACGATTGAACTCAACGCTGACGTCATGTCCGAGATGATCGCCGGAATAAATCGTCAGCAAGCTCACTCACTCCGCCGCGGCCTCCGGAACGGCTTCCTCGGCGACCGGCTCGGCCCCGGAGTCCAGGAAGCCCCGGTGCTCCTCGCCGCGCCCCTTGCGCCGCTGGGCATGGAACGAGAAGCCGGTGCCCGCCGGGATCAGCCGGCCGACGATGACGTTTTCCTTTAAGCCCCGCAGGTCGTCCTTGATGCCGCGCACCGCTGCGTCGGTCAGCACGCGGGTCGTCTCCTGGAAGGACGCCGCCGAGATGAACGAATCGGTCTGCAACGAGGCCTTGGTGATGCCGAGCAGCATCGGCTCGTAGCCCGCCTCCTGCTTGCCCTCGCGGCCGATGCGGTCGTTGAGTTCAAGGAGCCGCGCGCGTTCGAGCTGCTCGCCGCGCAGCAGCGTCGTGTCGCCCGCTTCCTTGATTTCGACCTTGCGCAGCATCTGCCGGACGATGACCTCGATGTGCTTGTCGTTGATCTTGACGCCCTGCAGCCGGTAGACGTCCTGGATCTCGCGCGTCAGGTAATTGGCGAGCGCCGCCACGCCCTGCAGGCGCAGGATGTCGTGCGGATTCGGCTCGCCGTCGGCGATGACCTCGCCGCGCTCCACGTGCTCGCCCTCGAACACGTTGAGCTGCCGCCACTTCGGGATCAGCTCTTCGTAGCGCTCGCTGGCCTCGCCCGTGATCACCAGCCGTCGCTTGCCCTTGGTCTCGCGGCCGAAGCTGACCGTGCCGGTCACCTCGGCGAGGATCGCCGGCTCCTTCGGCTTGCGCGCCTCGAACAGGTCCGCGACGCGCGGCAGGCCGCCGGTGATGTCGCGGGTCTTCGAGGATTCCTGCGGGATGCGGGCGATGACATCGCCGACCGATACCTTGGCGCCGTCCTCCAGTGAAATCAGCGCGCCCGGCGGCAACGTGTAGACCGCCGGGATGTCGGTGTTCGCAAACGTGACTTCCTTGCCTTTCGCGTTCACGAGCTTGATCACCGGACGCAGGTCCTTGCCGGCAGCGCCGCGCTGCTTCGGATCGAGCACCTCGACGCTGGTCAGGCCCGTGACTTCGTCAACCTGCGACTGCACCGTCACGCCGTCCACGAAGTCGATGAACTTGATGAAGCCCGCGACTTCGGTGACGACCGGGTGGGTGTGCGGGTCCCAGTTCGCGACGATCTGGCCCGACGACACGGACTGGCTCTCGTCGGCGACGATCATGGCGCCGTACGGGATCTTGTAGCGCTCGCGCTCGCGGCCGAATTCGTCGATGACCCCGATCTCGCCGGAACGCGAGGTCGTGACCAGGTGACCCTTCTCGTGGCGCACCGACTTGACGTTGTGGAAGCGTAGCGTGCCCTTGCCCTTGATCTCGACCAGCGAAATGGCCGCGGCCCGCGACGCCGCGCCGCCGATGTGGAAGGTCCGCATCGTCAGCTGCGTGCCCGGCTCGCCGATGGACTGCGCCGCAATGACGCCGACGGCTTCGCCGATGCTGATCAGCTTGCCGCGCGCAAGGTCGCGCCCATAGCACATCGCGCAGACGCCGTAGCGCACCTCGCAGGTGATCGGCGAGCGCACCTTGATCTGGTCCACGCCATGGATCTCGAGCTGCTGCACCCAGGCCTCGTCGATCAGCGTCGCCGCCGGCGCCAGCACGTCGTCCGTGCCCGGCATCGGCACGTCGATCGCCGTGACGCGGCCGAGCACGCGCTCGCCGAGTCCCTCGACGACATCGCCGCCCTCGACGATCGGCGTCACTTCCAGGCCGCGGGTCGTGCCGCAGTCGTGCTGCGTGACGACCAGGTCCTGCGCGACGTCCACCAGACGGCGCGTGAGGTAGCCGGAGTTCGCGGTCTTCAACGCGGTGTCCGCGAGGCCTTTGCGGGCGCCGTGGGTCGAGATGAAGTACTGCAGCACATTCAGGCCTTCACGGAAATTCGCCGTGATCGGCGTCTCGATGATCGAACCGTCCGGCTTGGCCATCAGGCCGCGCATGCCGGCCAGCTGGCGGATCTGCGCCGCGGAACCGCGCGCACCCGAGTCGGCCATCATGAAGATCGAGTTGAACGAGCCCTGCTGGACCTTCTCGCCCTTCAGGTTGGTGCCCTCCTCGAAGCGCAACTGGTCCATCATCGCCTTGCCGATCTGATCGTTGGTACGCGACCAGATGTCGACGACCTTGTTGTAACGCTCGCCATTGGTCACGAGACCGGACTCGTACTGGTCCTGGATTTCCTTGACCTCGCGCTCGGCTGAACCGAGGATCTTCGCCTTCTGGGGCGGGACCATCATGTCGTCCACGCCGATAGATATCGCGCCGCGGGTCGCGTACGTGAAGCCCGTGTACATCAGGCGGTCCGCGAAAATCACCGTCTCCTTGAGCCCCAGCGCCCGGTAGCAGGAGTTGATCACCGCGGAGACGCGCTTTTTGGTCATGTCCTGGTTGACCAGGTCGAAGGACAGGCCGCGTGGCAGCAGTTCCGACAGGAGCGCGCGGCCGATGGTCGTCTTCACCAGGCGGCGGTTCGCAACGAGCGCACCGTCCTCGTCCTTCAGGAATTCGACGATGCGCACGTGGATCGACGCATGCAGTTCGGCGCAGCGCGTCTCATGCGCGCGATGCACCTCGCGGACATCGCTGAACATCATGCCTTCGCCGCGCGCGCCGGCGCGCTCGCGGGTCATGTAATAGAGGCCGAGCACGACATCCTGCGACGGCACGATGATCGGGTCGCCGTTCGCGGGCGACAGGATGTTGTTCGACGACAGCATCAGTGCGCGCGCCTCGAGCTGGGCTTCCAGCGACAGCGGCACGTGGACCGCCATCTGGTCGCCGTCGAAGTCGGCGTTGAACGCCGTGCAAACGAGCGGATGGAGCTGGATCGCCTTGCCCTCGATCAGCACCGGCTCGAAAGCCTGGATGCCGAGGCGGTGCAGAGTCGGCGCGCGGTTCAGCAGCACCGGGTGCTCGCGGATCACTTCCTCGAGGATGTCCCAGACTTCCGGGCCTTCGCGCTCGACCAGGCGCTTGGCGGCCTTGATGGTCGTCGCAAGGCCGCGCAGCTGCAGCTTGTGGAATATGAACGGCTTGAAGAGCTCGAGCGCCATCTTCTTCGGCAGCCCGCACTGGTGCAGGCGGAGCGTGGGTCCGACCACGATGACCGAGCGGCCGGAGTAGTCAACGCGCTTGCCGAGCAGGTTCTGGCGGAAGCGGCCCTGCTTGCCCTTGATCATGTCGGCCAGCGATTTCAGCGGGCGCTTGTTGGTGCCCGTGATCGCGCGACCGCGGCGGCCATTGTCGAGCAGTGCGTCCACCGACTCCTGCAGCATGCGCTTCTCGTTGCGCACGATGATGTCCGGCGCATTCAGCTCGAGCAGCCGGCGCAGGCGGTTGTTGCGGTTGATCACGCGGCGGTACAGGTCATTCAGGTCGGAGGTCGCGAAGCGCCCGCCGTCCAGCGGCACCAGCGGCCGCAGGTCGGGCGGCAGCACCGGCAGGACCGTCAGCACCATCCACTGCGGGTTGTTGCCCGACTCGATGAACGACTCGAGCAGCTTCAGGCGCTTCGTGAGGCGCTTGATCTTGGTTTCGGAGGTCGTGCCCTCGATCTCGGTGCGGACCTTGCCGGTCTCGGTCGCGAGGTCGATCGTCTTCAGCAGCTCGAGGATGGCCTCCGCGCCCATGCGCGCGTCGAACTCGTCGCCGTACTGCTCGAGCGCCTCGAGGTACATCTCGTTGGTCATCAGCTGGCCGCGCTCGAGCGGCGTCATGCCCGGGTCGACGACCACGAAAGCCTCGAAGTACAGCACGCGCTCGAGGTCCCTGAGGGTCATGTCGACCATCAGGCCGATGCGCGACGGCAGCGACTTCAGGAACCAGATGTGGGCGACCGGGCTCGCCAGCTCGATGTGGCCCATGCGCTCGCGGCGCACCTTGGATTGCGTGACCTCGACGCCGCACTTTTCGCAGACCACGCCGCGGTGCTTCAGGCGCTTGTACTTGCCGCACAGGCACTCGTAGTCCTTGACCGGCCCGAAGATCTTCGCGCAGAAGAGCCCGTCGCGCTCCGGCTTGAAGGTCCGGTAATTGATCGTCTCGGGCTTGCGGACTTCTCCGTAAGACCAGGAACGGATCATCTCCGGCGACGTGAGCGCGATCCGGATCGAGTCGAAATTCTCGACCGGCACCTGAGGCTTGAAAAACTTGAGAAAGTCCTTCATCGGATCACCCTTCCTGCTCGAGCTCGATGTTGATGCCCAGCGACCGGATTTCCTTCACCAGCACGTTGAACGATTCCGGCATGCCGGCGTCCATCGCGTGATTGCCGTCCACGATGTTCTTGTACATCTTGGTGCGGCCATTCACGTCATCCGACTTGACGGTCAGCATTTCCTGCAGCGTGTAGGCCGCGCCGTAGGCTTCCAGGGCCCAGACTTCCATCTCGCCGAAGCGCTGGCCGCCGAACTGCGCCTTGCCGCCGAGCGGCTGCTGCGTGACCAGGCTGTACG
>JBATEA010000228.1:0-2633 GCA_049663745.1 Steroidobacteraceae bacterium
GCGACGCGCAGAAGGTCGCTGCAGAACTGATCCACGCCGTCAAGGCGGCCGGTTAGGTCACGGCCGCCGCCCTCGCCGGCGGGGCTCCCTCGCTCGTTCAGCCCGAACTTATTCACTCGCTCGGGACCCCGCCCGGCCTGCGAGCGCGCGGCCGCGGCCTGCAAAGGCCCGCCGGGTGGCGAGCGAGCGAATAAAGATCGGCTGAGCGAGCGAGTCAGCCCGGCGGGCCGCAGCGGGCCGAAAATTTTGCCTGCGGGGTCGAGATCCGCGAACGAGCGTCAGCGGAGTTCGCGTGTCAGGAATTCGACGGTACGCTTCCAGGCGAGCGCGGCAGCGGCGGCATTGTAGCGGGCCGCGTTGGTGTCGTTGTGGAAAGCGTGGTCGACGTCCGGGTACATGTGCAGCTCGTAGTGCACACCGGCTGATTTCAGAGCTGACTCGAATGCGGGGACGGCGGCGTTGATGCGCGTGTCGAGGCCGGCGTAATTCAAGAGCATCGGCACGTGAATGCGCGCGGCTTCTGCCGCTGCCGGTGGCATGCCGTAGAAGACGACTGCGGCGGCGAGTTCCTTCGAATTCGCGGCGAGCCGCCCCGCCAGGCCGCCGCCCCAGCAGAACCCGACGCAGCCGACCTTGCCGGTGCTCCGTTCGTGCTTCGCGGCATGCTTGACCGCCGCGACGTAAAACCTGAGCGTCACTTCGGGATCGAGGGCGCCGATGCGCTTGCGCGCCTCGTCTTCATCGGCGGGTGTGCCGCCCGATGCCGACAGCGCGTCGGGCGCGATCGCGACAAATCCCGCGATTGCGAACCGGCGCGTGACGTCCTCAATGTGTGCGTTCAGGCCGCGATTCTCGTGGATCACGACGACCGCCGGGCGTTTCTTCGGCCGACCCGCGGGCCGTGCGGAGTAATAAGTCAGCTCGCCGTCCGGCGTGTCGAATCGGCCGCGCCCGATCTTCAGCGCCGGGTCGTCCGGCGCGACAGTCGCGGCCTGCGCGTAGCCGTTTTCGAGCAACGGCAGGAGTGCAGCCGCTGCAGCGGTGCTGCCCGCCAGGCGCACGAGCCTGCCGAGGAAACTGCGGCGGTCGAGACCGCCGTGCGTGTATTCGTCGTAGAGCTCGATGAACTGCCGGTTCACTCGTCGGCGTCCGGCATCAAGAGCCACAGCAGCAGGTAGACGATGATTCCCGGAAACGCGACGCTCAGTATGGAGAGGACCACGTATGCGACGCGGACCCGGTCCGCTTTCCAGCCCAGCCATTCGGCGATTCCGCCGCAGACACCGGCGATCATCCGATCCCTGGAGCGCTTCAGCTTCGCGTTCGACATCACGGCACCCGCGGCGTGGCCATTCGCCGCCAATATCCTCCCACGCGGCCGGGTCGGGCGCGAGCGGCTGTTCTAGTGCGGGGGCCGGGTCGGCGGCGGCCTGCTCATGGGGTGCTCCTGCTGCGACCCCCGTTCGATCACGCCCTGGCGCTGCTCAGGCGTCATCTGCCGCCAGCGCTCGCGCAGGGCCTCGCGCTGCTCGGCCGAGAGCGACTGGAACCGCCGGTATTTCTCGCGCAGCTCCTCCTTCTCTTCCGGCGTCAGCTCGTGGAACCGCCGCCACCGTTCGCGCAGCTTCTCGCGCTGTCCGGGCGTCCGTTCCTTCCACTTGTTCCAACGCTCACGGGCCTTGACCTGCTGCTCGGGCGTCATGGACAGCCAGCGCTCTGCACCGACCGCCATCGCCTGCTGGCGCCCGGGCGGGAGCGAATTCCACTGCTCCACCTGGCCCACGAGCAGTTGCTGCTGCGCCTCGGTCAGCGATTCCCAGGCAACGCCCGGATCGGGCTGCTGTTCGTCGGCGGCCATGACCGGCACCGCGAAAGCAAGCCAGGCCGCGAGTGTCCAGATCAGTTTACGGTTCATGGTCTTCATCCTTGGCAGTCGCGCGCTGCTCCTCGACTTTCCGCAATTCGCGTTCAAACTTTCTTGTCTCCACGTACTTCGCGAAATCCTCGTCCTCGCCCGCGGTCTCGGCCAGGAATTCCAGGAATTCCGGGTCCGGTGGCGGCGGCGGCGGTTCCGCCGCGGCGGCCGGCAAGGCCAGCAGGCCAGCGGCGATCCAGGCGCGCCGGGTCATCGTCAGCCCACGTCGCCGGCGATTTCATCCGCCGCCCAGGCATAGAACGCGGGATCCTCGTCCATCATGTCGAGATCGTCCCCTGCGGCCACGATGTCGAATTCCTCGAATGCGGCCAGCGCCGGCCCGGCGGCAGGCTCCTCTTCCCGCCCGCTCCACAGCGCAATGGCCATGACCGCCGCGGCCGCCGCGGCGCCCACCGGCATCCAGGTGGACAGCCGCGGCCGGACATTGCGCCGGGCCTCCTCGAGAGCGAGTTCCCGTGCGCGCGCGAGGCGCAAGCGGGTCGTGCCGTCGAGCGCGGCGACGCTGTCGTCGAATGCCCCGCGGCTCCTGCGCTCGAAGTCCCGATTTTTTTCGGTCATGGCTGCCATTCCCCCAGTGACTGTTGCAGCGCCCGTACGGCGCGGAAGTAATGTGTCTTCACGCTGCCTTCCGAGCAGCCCATCGCGATCGCCGTCTGTGCGACGTCGAGACCCTCGAAATTCCGGAGCAGGAATGCCT
>JBATEA010000229.1:0-1658 GCA_049663745.1 Steroidobacteraceae bacterium
GCGACGTACAGGCGCATCACCACGATCGTGGTGATTTCCCCGTTGCCCGCAGACGGCGCAGCCTTCTTACGTGCCACGGCGCGGCTCCCGGCCACCATTGCCGTTCTTGCGCGTACCCGGGGAGACGCGCGTCGCGCGGCGCTTGCCGGCTGGCGCGGTCGCCGCCGCGCCCGTGCTGCGCAACTCGCGCAGTCCGTCCTTCAACTGGCCCGCAGACAGCTGCTGCGCCTCATCGTCCCGGGTGTAAAGCGCGAGCTCGGCACGCCGCCGCTCGAGGTCAAGCTGCAGGCTTTCAATCCGGGCGGCGATACCCGCCTCGGCCAGCTGCAACTCCCGGCGCTTCCGGCCGTAATCTTCGCGCCGTTGCCGCTTGCGTGCGTTCTCTTCGGCCTCCCTCTCCCAGCGCAGCGTTCCCATCAGCACTTCGCCGCCGGAGGAGTAAACGTCGGCGAGCGCGGGCCCCGTTGCGGAGAGCAGGAGCTCGCGCACCTGGTTGGAGTGATGCGTTCCGCGGGACTTGACGATCGTCAGCGCCCGATTGCGTTCTCCACCGCGAGCGACGTACGACAGGTGGATCCAGTTGTCGGCAATCGTCGAAATCTGCAGCGCCGTCATTTCGGCCTGTGGGTCATCGCCATCGACGAGCGCCGTGACGACGGCCGTGATGTTGAGGTCGCGAATCCGGTAGATGAGGCGGTTGCCGACGGCCCGCGCCGAACTGAGCGCCCCGGTCTTGGCAATGGCCGACAGCGGGTCGACCACGATGCAGCGCGGCCGATGCTCTCGAAGCAGCTCCGCGATCCGGGTCAGGTGCTCTTCCGGGTTGGTCAGGTCGGTCCGGCCGGAATACATGCGCAACAGGCCGGATTTCACGTGCGCTGCGAGATGAATGCCGACCGACGTCAGGTTGCGCTGGATGCGCTCGCCGCCCTCGTCGAAACTCACGAACAGCATGCGCTCACCGCGCTGGCAGGCCGCCTCCGCGAACTGCCCAGCCAGGGTGGTCTTGGAAGTGCCGGGTGCTCCGGTGATGAGCGTGCTGCTGCCGCGCAGCAATCCACCACCCAACAACTTGTCGAGACCGGCAAAACCGGTGGACACCCGTTCCGTCGACGCCTCGTGACGGATTTCCGCCGTTTGAGGGGCCGCAACCTCCATGCCGTGCGGACCGAAGCCCAGCGGAAATTCCCCGGCCGCAAAATCCGAGCCGCGATACTTCGTGATTTCGAGCCGCCGCACCGGAATCGCCTGCTCGAGACGCCGGTCGAAGCGCAGCACGCAATCGACCATGAACTGCATGAAGCCGTAGTTCACCGCAGTGGATTCTCCGCCGTCGATCTTCGTCGTGATGATGGCCGTCAGCCCGCTGTGCGCGAGCCAGTCGCGCAGACGGTAGATTTCGCGCATCTCGGCCGACGGATCCGGCAGTAGCGCCAGCAACACGTCGATCCCGTCGAATACGATCCAGCGCGCGCCGAGTTCCCGCTTCTTCGACTCCAGGATCGCCAGCATGCCGCCGAGGTCGAAGTCGCCGGATTGCACGACTGACGGCGAGAGCCGGGCATTCAGGAAGAACAGGGTGTCTTTCGCGAGCGCGGACAGTCGCCAGTCGAATGTTGCGGCATTTTCGAGGATCTGGTCCGGGTCTTCTTCGAAGG
>JBATEA010000230.1:0-2552 GCA_049663745.1 Steroidobacteraceae bacterium
CTCTATAGCTGGGCACCGACGGTCACGGCCGGGGCCGCCGGCGAGAAAAGCAAGCTCAGCATCCAGGACCCGTTCGCACCGCCGGGCGGCCTGCGCACGGAGACCTACCGCGCGGGCTTCGACGCCAGCTGGGAGATCGACCTGTTCGGCGGATTACGCAATGAGAACAAGGCCATCAGGCGGCGGGTCGAGGCCGATACCGCATCGCTCGCCGGTGCGAGACTCTCGATCGTCGCCGAAACCGCACAGGCCTGGTTCGCGCTGATCGGCGCGCGCGCGCGGCTTGCCCTGCGGCGCCAGCAGCTCGCCAATCTCCAGGACAACGTCGAAATCCTGAAAGCGCGAGTGGACGCCGGCAATTCCAACGCGCTCGACCTCAACCGTGCCGAGGCCCAGATGCGAAGCGTCGCGGCGTCCGTGCCGGAGGCGGAATCCGATGTCGTGCGCGAGGAACAGCGCCTCACGGTGCTGACCGCCTGGCCGATCGCAACGCTGCGCTCGAAGCTCTCGCCAGCGACCCAGATTCCGGACCTGCCGGTTCTCGTCGCGACCGGAACGCCGGAGCAATGGATGAAGCGCCGGCCGGATATCCGCGCTGCCGAACGCGAACTGGCGGCGGCGACGGCGGACGTCGGCGACGAAATCGCGGAATACTTCCCGAAGATCGAACTCCTCGGCTCCTTCGGCTGGACCGCGCAGCAGCGCAGGTTGATCGGCGATCCGGACGCCGAGCGCTGGAGTTATGGTCCGTCGATCACCTGGAGCTTCCTGAACTTCGGGCGCGTGACCCAGAACGTCAAGGCGGCCCAGGCACGGCGCAACGGCGCCATCGCGAGGTACCAGGAGACCGTGCTCAAGGCGCTCGAGGAAACCGAGAACGCGCTTGCCGGTTTCCGCGCGACCAACCGGTCGGAGGATGAACTGCGAGCCGGCGCCGTGGCCGCCTCTGAAGCCGCCCGCCTCGCGCGCATGCGTTACGACGTCGGCGCCAGCGATTACCTGTCCGTCCTCGATGCCGAACGCACGATGCTGGACCTCGAAGACCAGCATGTCCGCGCGGCCACGAGCCGCGCCACCGCCCTTGCCGCCCTCTACAAGGCCCTCGCCGGCGACCTCTAGTTGGTGCCGGGTCGCAGTTTCGCAGTCTGGCAGGCCGGGAACGCCTGGATCGCCCACCAGACTGCGAGCGCTGCGAGCAGGTGCTTGATGCCGTGCCCGCCCAGGAAACCGCTCGCCCCGTAGATCGCCGCGTCGAAGATCTCCGCGATTTTCGCCAGCACATAGCCTGCAAGGCTCGCCCATAACCAGCCGTCGCGCAGCCCGCGGCCCTTGAACATCAGCAGCATCAGCGGGATCAGCAGCATCGGAAGGAATTGCACGACCGCGTAAGCCCGAAGGTCGCCGCGACCGGCAAGTTCCGACCAGTACCACCAGCCGATGGATGCGACGCCGGCGACGACGAGCGGCCACAACAGCGCCCGGCCGAGACGCTCTGAAACGCGATCCTGGATGACTGCCGAAAAGAGCGCCATGAAGGCAACCGTCATCGGCAGGCGATCCCACACCAGCGTTGAATTGGATGGCGCCCAGTGGTAATAGGCGGAACCGACGCCGACCAGCGCCACGCCAACGCAAAAGAGGATGTAATGAACGCGCTCCGACGCGACGTCCAGCCGCGCGCGCCGCGAGAACCCGAAGCAGCCGACGATCAGGAATGGCAGGTTAGTCGCGACATTCCAGAAATTCGGGATCCCGGACCATGCGCTCTTGTCGGCGAATTGGTGATAGCCCGGATCCTGCGGGATGCGATCGAGCCAGAAAGCCACCGCGACGCCCGCGAGAGCCGCCACGACAAGAACGAGGCGGCTAGCCGCCGGACCGCCAGGGACTTCAGTGAACGCAGTGAGGCGAAACAGTGTCACAACCCTAGGGTAAAGAGTCCAAAGGACCCCCCACAAGGAGGGAGCCATGAATCGCCGCCTGCCGCCGGTCCTGACGTGTCTGCTCGTCTGCGCGCTCGCCGCAGGCGCGGCCCGGGCGCAGATTTCGCCGACCGCCACCGAAATCCGCCTGTGGGAGCAGGAAGGCAATGCCGTCGTGCCCCCCGAACGACGCTTCTACTCGACCCGTTTCGACGCCAGCCGCAGCCGCTATATCGGCTTTGAGATTACGATGAAACACGCGCCCGCGAAGGCGACGGGTATCTTCCCTGTGGAGTGCGAACTGTTCGGGTCCGGGAGCGACAAGGCGCTCAAGTCATTGAACCTCGAAGTCCAGGTGGTCACCGGCGCCGTGGCATCGAATGGCATCGCCTTATTGACTCGCAGCAGCGACTCGGGTTGGACGCCGGGCAACTACCGGGTCCGCTGCAGCGGCCGCAGCAGCCTGCTCGGCGAGGTTCCATTCGAAACTGCCATTAATCCGCCCGATGCGACCAGTGGATATGCCGGACTCGCGATGGGCTGGGACAGTCCCGGCAAGTGGTCCGATGGTTACCACACGGCCGTCTGCAACATTCGCGGCCGGCCGGTCGCGGTGGAGCGATTCTCGAT
>JBATEA010000231.1:0-1655 GCA_049663745.1 Steroidobacteraceae bacterium
CACGGCAGCAATACCACCGGCGTCTTGACGCGCTCGGACAGCCAGTTGGCCGCCTTCGGATCGTTGTAGGCATTGCGCAGGATCATGCGCGCGGGCGTGCCGGAGAGTTTCGACACGAGCTGGCTTAGATGGCCCGCGCTCGGCGGCACGCCGGGCTTCGGCTCGATCGCGGCGACTTCCTTGAGGCCGAGCCAATGGCAGAGATAGGCCTGGTCGCGGTGCATCACGACGACCGGCAATCCTTTGAGCGGCGCCGCTTTCTGTTCCCATCTGGCGATCGCCTGCGTCCACCGAGAATCGAAGTCGCTGCCACGCTGGCGGTAGTAGGCGGCGTTTCCGGCGTCGAGCAGGGCAAGCCGTTCCGTCAGCGCCTTCGCGACGATCGCAATGTTGTGCGGATCGAGCTGCAGGTGTGGATTCCCCTGCGGATGGATATCGCCCATCGAGCGATCGAGCCTGGAAGGCACTTCGAGCAGGCTCAACTGCGCCGCTGCCTCGAAGTAGCCCGATGATCCGGGCTGGATGCGGGGGTTACCCGACTCCTGCACGAGCACCGGCAACCATCCGATTTCGAGCTCCGCGCCTGTGGCAATGACAAGATCAGCCGTGCGCGCACGGGCGACGAGGCTCGGCTTGGCATCGACGCGATGCACGTCCTGCAGAGCGGTCGTGGCAACGTAGACACTGACCCGGTCGCCGCCGAGCTCGGTCGCGAGGGCGCCCCAGTCGGACGTGGTTGCCAGTATCTTCACTGTCGCCAGCGCAGGCACGGAGGCCAGGAGAAAAAGCAGCGCCATGGCGCCGCGAATGATTTTGAGCATGATTGCGGCTCCTAGTATTTGTGGGCGCCGTGCGCGCCGATGCCGTACAGGTATTGCAGTCGGAGTTGCCGGTCCCTCGTGCCGTCTGCGCGGGCCTCATCCCAGGCGTATTGCGCCCGGAGCCGCGAGAATTCGCTCGGGCTCCAGTCGAACATCACGGAAATCCGGTCCGGATCGGCCGACATCAGAAGCGGGAACGCTTCAGGTGGCAGGACGCCGTCGTCCACGAGCGCGATACGCGGCCCGCCTGAGTCGAGCGAGTCGTATCGCAGGCCGACGCGCCAGCGCGGCCGGAACTGGAACACGCTCTGCAGGTACCAGCCGGACTGATCGCTTCGATAGGCATCGGCGAGGCCCAGGCCCTCGCTATCGAATGTGAGCTCACCGTCTTCGCGGCGACTCATGTATTCCGCCTGCACTTTCAGCTGCTGATAAGCGGAATTGCCGGTTGGCGCCCACTTGAAGATCGCGTCCAATCCCCAGGTGCGCGATTTGCCGGTGAAGGAGTTCAGAACCGGCGCGTCGAACTCGTTGACGTCTTCGTAGCTGCGGTCCTCTGCGCGCAATTCCAGCCAGGACGCACCTGCGCGCCAGCTCGCCGAATCGCCGACGTCGCCGCCGACATGCGCGAAAAGTGCCGTGCCATTGAAGCCGTTGAGATTCCGGCGCGTGCCCGGGAACGCCTGGCCATTGCCGGTCTCGGCTCCGATCTCGACAAAGAGATCGGTGGGCGCGAGCCACTTGACCTGCACGCCATCCTCGGCCAGCTGGTTGCCCATGAATGCCTGGTAGACGAGCGGTTGATCGGCGAAATCCCAGGCATGCGCATGGACT
>JBATEA010000232.1:0-2003 GCA_049663745.1 Steroidobacteraceae bacterium
GGACGCCGCTGGGACCGCCATTGAACGCGCCGCCGCGACCGGCCGCCTCGACGAATTGATGCACCTCGGCGCGCTGGTGCTCACACAACAGAATGGACTCGCGCTGAAGCTGTTGCTATCGCGCGCGACCTTGCGCACCCGGGAGCTCGAGTTCCTGTTGTCACGCGAAGCGACCAGCCTGCGCCAGCAGGCAGGATTCAGCCAGGTCGTGACGAAGTTCCGGCTCGATACCTACTGGGACCGCTTTGGCTGGCCGCGCGAATGCGCACGCGCTGGCGGATCGATCAGCTGCAACTGACCAGCGGCAGGGAATGCGGCAGCGGCCGTGATGTCTTAAGCCCCAGGCCTGATGCACCAATTCCCAGCATGGCGACGTCCAGGACGCCTCCCGGACCGAACATGATCGGCGTCCCGGTTACATCGACGGTGAGCAAACGGGTGCCGAATGCCCCCTCCTGTCCGACCAGCAGGTCGCGTGCGCTATGGGCGACGACCAGCGAGGCGCGCGCCAGCAGGCTGGTTTCTCCGACATGTGCCCCGCAGACTGCCCGCCAGCCCAGTCGACGCAACTCGCTGACGAGCTCGAGCGAGCGCAGCAACCCGCCCATCTTCGACACACGCAGATTGACGATCCACCGATCGAAGGTGTCGTTGAGCCAGTTGAGTTGATCCAGCCTGAGCAGGCTCTCGTCAAGGATGATGTGGGTCGCAAGTTCCGAACCGACTCGATGCATGCCTTGATAATCGCCTGCACGCAGCGGTTCCTCCACGGCGAAGAACGGAAAGCGAAGGGCGCTCAGGTCGCGAATGGCCGTATCGGCGTCGTCCCAGAGGCCATTGGCATCGGCGCGCACCGCTCGCGAGGGGATGCGCATGGCGATCAGAGCGTCCATCTTGATCCGGTCCCTTGTGCGATTGCCGGAGAGCTTGATCTTGAAATCGCGAAATCCCATCCCTACGTAGGCGGCCAGTTGAGCTTCGAAGATGTCTGGCGGAGCGTCGCCAAGCACCGCTGTGTAGCGATAGGTCCCCGTCAACTCCGGCAAGCCGAGCAGCGACTCCACGGAACGTCCCTCGGAGCCGCCGATCAGGTCGAGCAGCGCCAGCTCGACCGCGGCCCAAGCCGCCGGATTCCTGTCAATCAGTGCTGGGTGACGCGCGACCCAGTCAGTCAGCGTGTCGACGTCCGCGATCGTCCGAACCCAGTCCCGCCGGTGTTCCGAGACAAACCGGGCGGCGCTGCGCAGGCTTTCGCCGGTCACGTAGCTGCGAGGGCACCCTTCTCCGAATCCGCTGCGCCCGTCATGCCCCCGTGCTTCGATCCAGAGGGTTTCGGTCACCGCCCGTTCGGCGGCGGCGTGCTTGAAGGCCTGCCTGAACGGTATCGCCAGCGTAGCCGCATTGATCGAGCTGAGGATCATGGCGCGACTGCCGCCACGCGGGCTTCCAGGTCGAACTCGAATGCATGCCGGTAGCCAAGCGCCACGATCTTGAACTGTCCTTCGCGTTGACCTCCCTCCACGCAGAATCGCTTGTAGTCGTCGGCCGACCCGGCTTTCAACCACGCGGCGCTCAGCGGACCCAGCCGGCCACTGGTGCGCTTGGCCCGGTATTCGATATTGATCTCGCCCAACTTCGCATCCACATCGCGCGCCAGAATCGATGCACACAACTGCGAACCCCCTTCTACTTCGAGGTAGAGCCTGTAGCAGCGAAGGACTTCGTCGGCCAGCATCATGACAAAGCGCGTAGCGAGGCCGGACTTTGTCGCCACGGCGCGTACGGCATCCAGGACCTGCGCTTCGTACAGCTTTTCACCCGTGATGTTGGTGACTCCCTTGCCCTTCTGCAGAAACGTCAACAGCGGCATCCTGTGCAGAAAGCCCCTGACACGCACCAGGTCGTTGATGAAATAGCGATACAGCCCGGAGGGGGTCGTCACAAAGATGTAGTAATCGCCTCCCTTCCGGATGCGATCCAGGGTCAGGAATTCCGGCTTGCCG
>JBATEA010000233.1:0-4713 GCA_049663745.1 Steroidobacteraceae bacterium
TCCGTGGACAGCGACTCCGCGATCTGGCTGTCGGACAGCGGCCGGGCCGGCGATTCATTGGCGACCAGCTTGCGGATCTTTGCACGGATCGCTATGGAAGAAACACCGGCGCCGTCGTCGCCCGGCACCTGGCTCGAGAAGAAATAGCGGAATTCGAAGACGCCGCGCGGCGTGTGCAGGTACTTGCCCGTCGTGACACGCGAGACGGTGGACTCGTGCATTTGCACCGCTTCCGCGACGTCGCGCAGGATCATCGGTTCCATGGATTCCTCGCCACGATCGAGAAACGCGGACTGGCGCCCGACGATCGAGCGCGCGACGCGCAGCATGGTGTCGTTGCGGATCTCGAGGCTGTGCAGCAACCAGCGCGCCTCCTGCAGCTGGGTGCGCAACACGGCGTGATCGGCGGCACGCGTCAGCATGCGCGCGTAGCTTTCGTTGATGCGAACGCGCGGAACTGATGCCGGGTTCAGCTCGACGATCCAGCCCTGCGGCGAACGGCGCGCATAGACGTCCGGCACCACGTACTCGGCGCGCATCGGCTGGATCGTGGAGCCCGGCCGCGGGTGGCAGCTGCGGACCAGCGCGAGCGCGACATCGAGTTCCTCTCCGCTGCAATGCATCTGACGCTGCAGCAGGGAGAACTGCTGCTCGGCGACCAGCTCGAGGTGCTGGTGGGCGAGCTCGAGCGCGGCATCGAGGCCTGGCGTCGCGGGATCGAGCTGCCGCAACTGCAGTTCGATGCATTCGGAGACCGTGCGCGCCGCGACGCCGGCGGGATCGAACTGCTGGATGATCGCCAGCACCGACTCGACCTCGGATTCGCTGGCGCGAACTTCCGGCGCGACGGTGTCGGCGATGTCCTTCAGCGATTCGGTCAGGTAGCCGTCATCATTGATCGCGTCGATCAGCGCGCGGCCGATCGCCATCGCCGCGGCCGGCAGCCGCGCCAGTTCGAGCTGCCAGACCAGGTGATCCTGCAGCGACTGGCCGGCCTCGTCCTCGAATTCCTGTACGCCGTCACCGCTGCCGGACCACGGCGACTCCGATTCAGCCGCGGTCGGCTCGGGCCACTCGTCGCCGATTTCGACCATCGGTTCGTCGGACCCGGCCGCATCGCCCTCGTTGCGGTCGTCCTCCACAAGGGCTTCGAGCGAGGCGGTGGGCTCGGAGTCCTCGACGGCCTCGAGCATGACGTTGCTTTCGAGAGCCTGCTGGATCTGCGCCTGCAGTTCGAGCGTCGGCAGCTGCAACAGCCGGATTGCCTGCTGCAGCTGCGGCGTCATCGTCAGCTGCTGGCCGATCCGGAGCTGCAGGGTGGGTTTCATCATGCGCGCGTGTGGCGCCTCGACGCCGCTCGATCAGAGCCGGAAATCCTGGCCCAAGTAGACCTTGCGGACCTCGGGATTGGCAAGGATCTCGTCGGCAGAACCGGAGGCCAGCACCGTGCCCTGGTTGACGATATAAGCCCGGCTGCAAATTCCCAGTGTTTCCCGGACGTTATGATCGGTGATCAGGACGCCGATTCCGCGCTCGGCGAGCTGGCGGGCAATGCGCTGGATGTCGTGGACTGACAGCGGATCCACACCGGCAAAGGGCTCGTCGAGCAGGATGAAATCGGGTTCCGCCGCCAGCGCGCGGGCGATCTCGACGCGCCGCCGTTCGCCGCCCGACAGGCTCATGCCGATATTGTCGCGCAGGTGGGCGACGTGCAGCTCCTCGAGCAGCAGCTCCAGCGCGTCGTCGCGGCCCGCTCCGTCGAGATTCGCGCGTGTCTCGAGGATCGCCATGACGTTGTCCGCTACGCTCATCCGGCGGAAGACCGAGGCCTCCTGCGGCAGGTAACCGAGGCCGCGCCGCGCACGCGCATGCATCGGAAGATGCGTGATGTCCTCGCCATTCAGCTCGATGCGCCCGCCGTCGCAGGGCACGAGGCCGACGATCATGTAGAAGGCCGTGGTCTTGCCGGCGCCATTCGGCCCGAGCAGGCCGACGACCTCGCCGCTTTCGATCTGCAGCGAGAGCGAGCTGACGACCATGTGCTTCTTGTAGCTCTTCTCGAGACCGGCGGCAGTGAGCAGGCTCATTCGGGTTCTTTCGGCGCAGGCGCCTGCTCGCGCGGCTTGATCGTGATGACGACCTGCTCCTTCGAAATCACGCGCTGGCTGCCGGTGCTGTAAACGAGCGTCGCGCCGGTGATCTCGTTGCGCCCGTCCGAGAGCCAGGCTTTGCCGGCGAGTTCCACCGTGCCCCGGCCGAGGTCGTAGTCGATGCGGTTGGCGTGTCCCTGGGCGAGTTCGGCCTGGCGGCGCTGCTCGAATGTCGCAGGCTGGCCGGTGACCGTCGCACTCTGGATCTCGCCCTTCGCGAACCGGACCCTCGCTGTGTCGCTCGCGAGCGTGCCGTCCGTCAGGGTCATTCGCACCGAGCCGCTGAACTCCCAGCGGCTGTCTTCGAAGTCGAGGCCGCTGGCCTGTGCCTTCTGCGCCGTGATCCGGGTCGGTCCCTGGACAATCGTGACGTCGTTGAACACGAGCACGCTGTTCTTGTAGTCGAAGTCCGAGGATCGCGCCTCGACCGTGATCGGCAGACGGTCGCGGTCCTGCGCCATGGCAACGCCCGCGGCGGCGCCGAGCACGGCGGCGGCGATCAGGAGCTTACGGAGTGAAAAGGCCATTGACTTCGGATTCTAGCTTCAGGCTGCCGGCCTTCAAATCGACCTGCATACCGCGCGCATGCATGACGTGACGGCCAATCGCGAGCGTGACCGGATCGCGCGTTCCCGCGCGCTCTGTCGTCGTGTCGAGCGTCAGGCGAGTCGTGCGCAGCTCGGCAACCCCCGGCAGATTGCCGCTCTGTCCGCTCATATGCACGTCGCCGGCGAACTCGACCGCATGGGCGCCGCGCGGCACCTGCGCCTCGTCCGATGTGAGATGCCACTTCTGGCCCTCCAGCGCGTGATAGTCGACGGCGACCGCACGCAGCGTGACGATGCCGGTCGCCGGTGCTTCCTTGGCGGTCGCCGCCTGCAGCCCGAGTCGCGGCTTGCCGTCGACGCCGAAGTCCTCGAGCTGGATGCCGGTCAGGTAATAACCGGGCCGCTCGACTTCAGCGCTTGCGACAGGTTCCTCGCCGCCGAACAGGCGCCATTCCACGAGTACCGCGATCAGCGCGATCAGCGCCGCGAGCAGCACCAGCCGGCCGATCATTGCTTGCCGCCCCGCGCAGCGAGCAGCCAGTCGCAGAATTCTCGAGCGGCACCCTGCCCACCGGTGGCCCGCGTCACGTGAGTGGCCGCGGCGAGCACCGCGGGATGGGCGTCGGCAACGGCGGCCGGGAGACCGACCGCGGCCATCAATTCCAGGTCCGGCGTGTCGTCGACCAGGCAGGCGACGTGCCGCGCATCGATTTTCGTACGTGCCAGCAATTCGCTGAGGGCGCGGGACTTGTCATTGACGCCCTGCGCGACGTCGTTGACGCCGAGCTCGCGCATGCGCTCGGTAACCGCGGTCGAGCGCCGCCCGGAAATCACCGCGACGCGGATACCGGCAGCCATCAACATCTTGATGCCGTGGCCATCCCGGACATGGAAGGATTTCAGGGTCTCGCCGTCCGGCCCGAACAACAGTCGGCCGTCGGTCAGCACGCCATCGACATCGAACACGACGAGCGCGATATCGGCGGCAGCCGTCACATGACCCCCGCGCGCAGCAGGTCGTGGACATTGAGCGCGCCGATCAGCAGGCCATCCGCATCGAGCACGAGCAGGCCGTTGACCGCATGCTTCTCCATCAACAACACGGCTTCCGCGGCCAGTTCGTCCGGACCGATGGAGCGGCAGCCCTTCGTCATCACATCGGACATGCGGCTCTTGTGGACATCGATTTTTCGGTCAAGCGCGCGCCGCAGGTCGCCATCGGTGAAGATTCCTGCGACGTGGCCGCGGCCGTCGACGATGGCGGTCATGCCGAGCCGCTTGCGCGACATCTCGAGCAGGCCTTCCGTCAGCGGCGTGTCGGGCCCGACCGTCGGCAGGTCGCCGCCGCTGCGCATCACGTCGCGCACGCGCAGCAGCAGGCGCTTTCCGAGCATGCCGCCCGGATGCGACAGTGCGAAATCGGCCTCGGTGAAGCCGCGATGGCCGAGCAGTGCGACCGCCAGCGCATCGCCCATCGCGAGCGCCGCGGTCGTGCTGGCGGTAGGCGCGAGATTCAGCGGGCAGGCCTCGGCCGGCACGCTGACGTCGAGGTGGACGATGGCTTCGCGCGCGAGCGTGGACTGCGGATTGCCGGTCATCGCGATCAGCGGGGCGTCCATGCGCTTGATGAGTGGCAGGATGGTCAGGAGTTCCACCGTCTCGCCCGAATAGGAGATCGCGAGCACGACGTCTCCCTTGGTCAGCATTCCGAGGTCGCCGTGACTGGCTTCCGCGGGGTGCAGGAAGAATGACGGTGTTCCGGTGCTCGCGAGCGTCGCCGCGATCTTGCGCCCGACATGGCCCGACTTTCCCATGCCCGAGACGACGACGCGGCCGGAGCAGGCGAGCAGCATGCGACAGGCCTTGTCGAAGTCGCTGCCCAGGCGGTCCACGAGTGCCGCGACTGCGCGCGCCTCGATTCGGAGTGCCTCGCGGCCCATTTCCGTCAGGCTTTTGCCTTCTGCATGCTTGTTCATGTAGTTGAAATCGTTGCTCGCGGCTGATCGGCATCATAC
>JBATEA010000234.1:0-12348 GCA_049663745.1 Steroidobacteraceae bacterium
ATACAGTACGATTTTAGTACTATTATGTCCCCAAGGGTAGTGGGTCGTGGTGCTCTGCTATCCTTCCTTGCATCCCGCGAAAGGACCCAGATACATGGAAAAACAGGCACTGGAATCGATTGCGGCCGCGATGGTGGCGCCCGTCAAAGGCATCCTGGCGGCGGACGAATCCTCCGGCACAATCAAGAAGCGATTCGACAAGATCAAGGTGGAATCGACTTTCGAATCGCGGCGCGCCTACCGCGAGCTCCTGTTCACGGCGCCCGGCGCCGAAAAATACATCTCGGGCGTGATTTTCTTTGACGAAACGCTGCGCCAGAAAGCATCGGACGGCCGGGCGTTCCCGGAGTTTTTGACGTCGCGCGGGATCCTGCCCGGCATCAAGGTCGATGCGGGCGCCAAGCCGCTCGCCGGATTTCCGGGTGAGACCATCACCGAGGGCCTGGACGGGCTGCGCGAGCGGCTCGCCGAATATCGCGGGCTGGGCGCGCGCTTCGCGAAATGGCGCGCGGTCATCGATGTCGGCGCGGGCATCCCGACCCGCTACGCCATCGAGGCCAATGCGACCGCCCTCGCGCGGTATGCCGCCCTGTGCCAGGAAGCCGGTATCGTGCCGATCGTCGAGCCCGAGGTGCTGATGGACGGCGACCACACGATCGAACGTTGCGATGAAGTGACCGATGCGACGCTGTCAGCCGTGTTCGATGCGCTGTTCATGCAGCGCGTGCATCTGGAGGGCATCGTGCTGAAGCCGAACATGGTCATCGCCGGCAAGAAGTGCGCGGTGCAGGCTTCGCCACAGCAGGTGGCCGATGCAACGCTGCGCTGCCTGCGGCGCCGGGTCCCGGCCGCGGTTCCGGGCATCGCCTTCCTGTCCGGCGGCCAGAGCGAAGCGCAGGCGACGCTGCACCTGTCGCTGATGAATCGGGCCGGCAGGCTTCCCTGGCAGCTCTCGTTCAGCTATGGCCGCGCGCTGCAGCAGAGCACGCTCGACGCATGGCGCGGCGATGCCGCCAATCTCGCGGCCGCGCAGCGCACATTCCTGCGCCGTGCAAGGCTGAACGGGCTGGCTCGCGACGGAAGCTACGACGCCGCGATGGAACAGGCCGCGGCCTGA
The DNA here is from genome assembly GCA_049663745.1 of Steroidobacteraceae bacterium. GTDB lineage: Bacteria > Pseudomonadota > Gammaproteobacteria > Steroidobacterales > Steroidobacteraceae > SCUD01. The sequence goes on from JBATEA010000234.1 coordinate 1,118, forward strand.
GGCCGCGGCGCCAGATCGTGCCCGTCAGTCAGGGTCGTGAAGCATCCGCCACGGCGCGTGACTCGGTAGTGCGCGTGCGCGGCCTGCATTACTCCGTCTCACAGCGCGCCATCTTTTCGGGCGTCGACCTCGACATCCAGCGCGGATCGGTCACGGCCGTGATGGGTCCGAGCGGCACCGGCAAGACGACGCTCCTGCGGCTGATCACCGGGCAGCTGCTTGCGGATCGCGGCGTGGTCGAGGTCGAGGGCAAGGATGTCGCGGGCCTGTCGCGGGAAGCGATCTACCGGATGCGCCGGCGCATGGGCATGTTGTTCCAGAATGGCGCTCTGCTGACGGATCTCGACGTCTACGAAAATGTCGCATTCCCGCTGCGCGAGCACACGCGCCTGCCCGAGCGCCTGCTGCGCCACGTGGTCCTCGCCAAGCTGCAGGCGGTCGGGTTGCGCGGCGCCGTCCGGCTGATGCCGGCCGAGCTTTCGGGCGGCATGGCGCGCCGCGTCGCGATCGCGCGCGCCATCGTCATGGATCCGCAGCTGCTGATCTACGATGAGCCATTCGTCGGGCTCGATCCCATTTCGCTCGGTGTCGTGCAGCGCCTGATCCGGCTGCTGAACGACACCCTGGGCCTCACCAGCATCGTCGTTTCGCACGATGTCCACGACCTGTCGTCGATCGCCGACTACTCCTACCTGCTCTCCGGCGGCTCGGTCATCGCCGCGGGTCCGCCGGGGGCGCTCGCAACCGATTTGCGCGAGGATGTCCGCCAGTTCATCCACGGATTGCCGGACGGGCCCGTGCCATTCCACTATCCGGCGCCCGATTACCTCGAGCAGCTGCGGCAGCTTTCCTGAATGCTGATCATACTGGCCCGCGAGGTGCTGGAGAACCTGCGCATCGCGCTGCAGGCGCTTGGCGCCTACACGATATTCTTTGCGCGGCTGCTGAAGGAGGTGCCGCGTGCGATGCTGCGGTTCAGCCTGATCATCGAGCAGATCCACAACGCCGGCGCGCTGTCGCTCGTGATCATCATGCTGTCCGGCCTGTTCGTGGGCATGGTGCTCGGCCTTCAGGGATTCGACCTGCTCGAGCGATTCGGCTCGGAGGAATCGCTGGGCTCGGCCGCTGCGCTCGGCCTCCTGAAGGAACTCGGCCCGGTCGTCACGGCGCTCCTGTTCGCGGGCCGCGCGGGCACTGCGCTTGCTTCGGAACTGGGCTTGATGCGCGCGACCGACCAGCTGGCGGCGATGGAGATGATGGCCGTCGACCCGGTGCGGCGCGTCGTGATGCCGCGCTTTCTCGGCGGCGTGCTGTCCATGCCGCTGCTCGCGGCGATCTTCAGCATGATCGGGATATTCGGCGCGCAACTGGTCGGCGTGCAGCTGATGGGCGTTGACACCGGCCAGTTCTGGTCGCAGATGCGCTCGGCGGTCGAATTCGGCGATGTCATGGAAGGCGTGGTCAAGAGCTGCGTATTCGGGGTCGCATGCAGCCTGATCGCGGTCTACGAAGGCTATCATTCCGTGCCGACGGCAGAAGGCGTCGGCAGGGCGACGACACGCACCGTGGTCATATCCTCGGTCGTCGTGCTGCTGCTCGATTACATGCTCACCGCGGCGATGATGTAAAGGAGAGATGACATGCGCCAGACGCGCGCCATCGAGCTGGGGACCGGGCTGTTCGTGCTGCTCGGTTTTGCGGCGCTGTTCTTCCTGGTCACGCAGATCACGAACCGCGAATTCGGGCTCGGTGACGGCGGCTATCGGTTGCTCGCGTCCTTCGAGCAGGTCGGGGGCCTCAAGCCCGGCGCGCCGGTGTCAATGTCCGGGGTGACGATCGGCCATGTCGAGCGCATCGAATACGATTTCAGCGAATACAAGGCGCGCGTCACGATGCGCATCGACGCGAGCTACGATCGCATACCCGACGACAGCGATGCCGGCATCTTCACGGCAGGGCTCCTGGGGGGCCAGTACATCGGAATCGGGCCGGGCGGGTCGGAAACTTATCTGGCCGACGGCGATCATATGCAGTTCACCCAGTCGGCGATCGTGCTCGAGAACCTGATCAGCAAGTTCCTGTTTTCCAAGGCGGCCGAAAAACCGGGTGAATCAACCGCGGAGGGATCGAAGCCATGACGGGACGCCTCGCTGCAGGCTGCGGACTCATGCTGCTGATGCTTTCCGGCGTCACGGCGGCAGATGATGCCGTGCCGGGGCCCGGGCCCCAGGAGCTGATCGAGACGACCTCGATGCGGATGCTGAAGGCGCTGGATGCCGATCGGGAAGCTGCAAAGCGTGACCCCACGCGCGTCAGGAAGCTCGTGGACGAAATCCTGCTGCCACACTTCGACACGGACTACTCGGCGAAGCTGGTGCTCGGCAAGCACTGGCGCAATGCGAACCCCGCCCAGCGGCAGCGTTTCATCGACGCCTTCTACCAGTCATTGCTGCGCAATTACGGCTCGGCACTCGCCGAATTCACCGCCGACCGGATGACGCTGCTGCCATTCCGCGGCGACCTGGCGACTGGCCAGGCGACGATCAGGACGGAGGTCAAGCGCAGCGACGGCACGCGCGTTCCGGTCAACTATTCGATGCGCGCGACGGCCGCCGGCTGGAAGGCATGGGATGTCACGATCGAAGGCATTTCGTACGTGCGCAATCTGCGAAATGACGTCGGCGCCGAAGTCGACCAGCGCGGCCTCGATGCCGTCATCGAGCGACTCGAAACCGAGAACCGCAGTGACGACCGGCCCGGCTGAGCCGCAGGACGGGCAGGCGGCGCTCGCGAGCCTGGGCCAGGGGCGCTGGAGCCTGTCCGGCGATCTCCTTTTCGAGAATGCTGCGCGGCTGCTCGACGCGGGCGAGGCAATGTTCGGCGCGGATTCGCGCGTGGACATCGACCTGTCGAAAGTCGGGCGCGTGGACAGCGCGGGGCTGGCGCTGCTGGTCGAATGGTCGGTCGCAGCCCGGGGCGGCGGACGCGCGGTCCACTACCGCAACGTGCCGCCGGTGCTCGGCGCGCTCGCGGGAATCAGCGACCTCGGGCAATTCCTCGACGCCGCCTAGGGATCGTCCGGCTCGGGTTCGAGCGGCGCCTCTTCCGGCACCTCGCCGTCGCGAACCAGGTATTCGCGCCGCTGCATCCAGGCATTGCGGATGAACACGTAACGGTCGAAGGCGCTGTCGAGCGTTGCATCGGCGCTCAAGAGCGACGCGCGGCGATCAACCACGGTGAGCACGCCGAGCGCGACCCGCGCGCTGGTGTCCAGGTCCAGCTGCACGCGCAGGTCGGTCTGGGCGTCGACGGCGAGCGCCGGTGTGTCGCGCAGGCTGGACGGCCCGAGCAGCGGCAGCACGAGGTAAGGCCCCGCCGGGACCCCCCAGCGGCCCAGTGTCTGGCCGAAGTCCTCGTCATTGCGTGGAATGCCGACCCTGGTGGCCGGATCCAGCAGGCCGCCGATCCCCAGCGTCGAGTTCAGGGCGAATCGCCCGATATCAGCCGCCGCGTCGCGGAATTTGAGCTGCAGCAGGTCATTGACGATCGTGGTCGGGAACTCGAGGTGTCCGAGGAGGTTGGTGACGCCGGTCCGGATCACCCGCGGCACGAATTTGTGATAACCGGTCGCCACCGGCCTCAGCACGGCACGGTCGATTGCATCATTGAAGCGCTGCGTGCCGCGATTGAAACGCTCCCAGGGATCGTGCGGCGTGGACTGCGGCAGTGTCGCGCAGCCGGGCAATGCCAGGAGCAGGCCGAGGGCCGCGGCGATGCGGATTCCGACGATCATTCGATGCTTCCGTGACTGCTCCGGAGCGTGGAATTCTAGCTTGTGCGGCCGTCGTCCGGCTGCGGATTCTTGGGACCGGCGACCTCCCGGGAACGCTTGCCTTTCGGCAGGTACTCCTGCAATTCGCGGATGCGGGCGTCGAAGCGCTCGCGCTGCACGTCATTGAGGCCGGGCACGGCCTGGGCAAGCTTCAGCTGGTCGATCGCGAGCGCCAGGTCGCCGCTGATCACGTGGTATTCGGACATGTAGTAATAGGCGTCTGCGACGTCGCCGGCGGCATTCGCCGCGAGCGCGGTGAAGCGGGCCTGCTCCGACGTTGGCGGGACATTGTTGAAGAGGTCGAGCAACACGAGATGCGCCCGTTTCGGGTCGCCATCGCGCATCAGAGTCTCCGCATATCGCATCGTAACCGGGACGCTGCGCGGGAACAGGCTCATCGCCTTTTCCAGCGTCGTACGGGCGGCATCGATGCGCCCCGCCGCAAGGTAGGCCTGCCCCAGCGTCGAGTGATACAGGATGACGTCGGGCCTGCGCGCGAGCAGGTCCTGAAGGATCGGGATCGCCTGGTCGGGCGCGTCGGATCGCATCAGCGCCAGCGAGCGGCCATACAACTCGCCATCATTCGAAGGCAGGTCCGCGCTCTGCGCGTTGTGGTAGAGCTCGCGGAAGTTGGCCTCGGGTGGCAGGGACTGGACGGTGAGCCGCTCGCGGATCAGCGGATAGCTGGTGCTGTCGTCATGGCGCGGCATGTTGAGCTTGCTGGCGCGATCGCGAGTCTCGGCGATGCGCTCGCTCGTGACCGGATGCGAGCGCAGCAGGGCCGGGATGTCGCGGCCGCTGCCACCGCGCTGCTGCAGGGTCCAGAAGAAATCCGGCATGCCGCCCGGGTCGAACCCGGCCGCGGCCAGGATACCGATGCCGACGCGGTCCGCCTCGGCCTCGTTCGCGCGCGTGAAATTGATCTGCTGCTGGGCGGCCAGGCCCTGGGCCGCGGTCACGGTCCCCATCACGGCGTCGCCCGGCATCCCGGTCGTCGCGCCGATGAGTATGGCAGCGAGGATCGCCGCGACCGAAGCCAGGTTGGCGCGGCCGGCATTCTGCACCGAGCGGGCGATGTGCCTCTGGGTCACGTGTGAAATCTCGTGCGCCAGCACGCCCGCCAGCTCGCTCTCGTTCCGGGTAGCCGTCACGAGGCCAGCATTGACTCCGATGAATCCGCCGGGCAGGGCGAAGGCATTGATGCCGGAATCCTTGACCGCAAAGAACGTGAAGCGATACGCGCCTTCATGCGCATTACTGGCCAGCTTCATGCCGAGTGTCTGCAGGTACTCGTTGATCTCCGGATCCTCGATGACCTGCCCCGCGTCGCGCAGGCTGCGCACGATCATCAGCCCGATCTTGTATTCGTCCGCCAACGACAGCGTGGTGTTTGCAGGCGTGCCGATGTCCGGCAGGTCGCCGTCCGGCAGCTGTGCCTGAACCACCGCGCCGTGCAGCGTCAGCAGCAGTGGAAGAATTATCCGGGTCGCGCGCATCGATTCGTTCCTGGCAAAGCGGATTCGACTGCCCCGGGAGGCATTCGTTCGAGCCCGTCCCGATCACAATGCTTCGGAGGCGAAATCCGCCAGCCGCGAGCGCTCACCGCGTACGAGCGTCACGTGACCGGAATGCCGCCAGCCCCGGAAGCGGTTGACGACGTAGGTCAGGCCCGACGTCGTTTCGGTCAGGTACGGCGTGTCGATCTGCCCGATGTTCCCGAGGCACACGAGCTTGGTGCCGGGGCCTGCGCGGGTCACGAGGGCCTTCATCTGCTTGGAGGTCAGATTCTGCGCTTCGTCGAGGATCAGGTAACGGTTCAGGAATGTGCGCCCGCGCATGAAGTTCAGCGAGCGGATCTTGATGCGGTGACGCAGCAGGTCCTGGGTCGCGGCGCGGCCCCAGCTGCCGCCGTCCTGGCTCTGCGTCAGCACCTCCAGATTGTCCATCAGCGCGCCCATCCAGGGCTCCATCTTCTCCTCTTCGGTGCCGGGCAGGAACCCGATGTCCTCGCCCAGCGGGATCGTCACCCTCGTCATGATGATCTCGCTGAACCTGTTGGTCTCGAGCGTCTGCGTCAGCCCGGCCGCCAGCGCCAGCAGCGTCTTGCCGGTTCCCGCCGGACCCAGGATCGTGACGAAGTCGATCTCGGGGTCGAGCAGCAGGTTCAGCGCGAGATTCTGCTCACGATTGCGGGCGGTGATGCCCCAGACGGCGTGGCGATCGCTGCGGTAATCCTGCGTCAGTTCCAGTTTGGCGACGTCGTCGTCGACCGAGCGGACGATTGCCTCCAGCGAATCGCCGGCAGTGTCGAACAGGAACTCGTTCACCTGCCACTCGCGCACCAGCGGGCCGCGGACCCGGTAGAAGGTGCGGGCCTGTTCCTGCCAGGACTCGACGTTGTTGCCGTGCGTCTCCCAGAAGTTCGCGGGAAGCGCCGATACGCCGGTGAACAGCAGGTCCGCGTCCTCGATGGTGCGATCGTTGAAGTAGTCCTCCGCGTGAACGCCGAGAATCGCCGCCTTGATTCTCAGGTTGATGTCCTTCGACACGAGGGTCACGCGTGTCTTCGGCATCTCCATCTGCAACGCGAGCGTATAGCCGAGCAGGGCATTGTCGATTCCATGGCCGGGCAGCGTGTCCGGCAGGCCGGCGGCCAGTCGCCGCGTCTGGAAGAAGAGCCTGCCGCTCGGCGGCTTCTTGCCGTGGTTGCCGCTTCGGCCGACAGGCAGCTCGAGACCGCGGTCGATCTGTTCCTTGGTCGCGCTCGCCATCAGCTCGTCGAGGAAGCGGCTGACCTGCCTGACATTGCGCGCGGACTCGGAAAGCCCCTTCTTGCCGGCGTCGAGTTCCTCCAGCACGCCCATCGGCAGGTAGATGTCGTGTTCCTCGAAGCGGAAGATCGCGGCGGGGTCGTGCATCAGCACGTTGGTGTCCAGCACGAATGCGCGCCTGGCGTCCTTCTTCACAGTTCGCGTACCGCCGCCAGGACCTGCGCGGCGTGGCCGGTCACCCTGACCTTGCGCCATTCCTGGCGCAGGATGCCTTCAGCGTCGATCAGGAATGTCGAGCGCTCGACTCCCATCATCTTGCGGCCGTACATGTTCTTCTGCTTCCAGGCCGAAAATCGGGACGCGACGGCATGGTCCTCGTCGGAGCCAAGCTCGAAGGGGAAGCGCATCTTCTCCCGGAACTTGCGGTGCGACTCAAGCGTGTCCGTGGAAATGCCGAGAATCGTGGTGCGCGCGCGGCTGAAGGCGGAGGCGAGGTCGCGGAAGTCGCTTCCTTCGAGCGTGCAGCCGGGCGTGTTGTCGCGTGGATAGAAGTAGATGACGACATTCCTGCCGCGCTGTTCGCTGAGGCGGAAGTTGCCCGCGGTGGTCGGGATCGCGAAATCCCGCACCTTGCGGCCGACGCTTATACTGGTCATGGCGATGCTCGACCCCCTGGCCTTCCGCAGCGGTCAATTCTTGACTGGCTCGAGAATCGCGTCGAGGTTCATCTGATCGCAGAAATCCATGAATTCTTCGCGTAGCGCGCCGACATGGATACGCGCTGGCACATTGATGATCATGTAGACGGAAAACATCTGCGCGCCGGTGTGCGCCGCGGCGTAACCGCGCGTCGAGAGCTCGCCGATGTCGATGCCCCGCGCCGCGAAGAATCCCGAGACTGCCGAGACGATGCCGGCCTGATCGAGGCAGACGACATCGACGGAGTAGGGGATCATGTCCTCGCGAACCGGGCGCTCGGCAGTCCGGCGCAGCTGGATCGTGACGCCGGAGGTCTCCGCGAGCTTGTTGAGCTCGGTCTCGATCCTGGCAATCGAATGCCAGTTCCCCGATACCAGCAGCAACATCGCGAAATCCGAGCCCAGCGCCGTCATCCGGCTCTCGCTGATGCTGCCGCCGCAGTCGGCGACGGTCTTCGAAAGATCGTGGACCAGACCGATGCGATCGTTGCCGATGGCCGAGATTGCGATGAATTGTTTCATGCGGGAAAGAACGGGGATAACAGCCGCAGTCTACCGGGATCGGCAAGGCGATGATACGCCGGGCCCGCCGCCGCTTGCGTCGGCGAGCCGCGCGCCAGTACGATCCCGCCTCCGCTGGCCATGCGGGTGGAGGTCAGATGTTCCGCGGCAGCCTGGTTGCACTGGTGACGCCGATGACGGAATCGGGCGAGGTCGACCATGTCGCGTTCGGGCGGCTGCTCGACTGGCACGGCCGAGAGGGAACCGATGGCATCGTGATCGCCGGCACGACCGGCGAGTCCGCGACGATCTCGGTCGGCGAGACCGCGGAGCTCCTGCAGATCGCCGTCCAGCGAATCGGCGGGCGGATCCCGGTCATCGCGGGCACGGGCAGCAATTCGACGACCGAGGCCATCGAGAGGACGCGCGCCGCCTGCGAGCTGGGCGTCGACGGCGTGCTCGTCGTCACTCCCTATTACAATCGTCCACCGCAGGAGGGCCTGTACCGCCATTTCAGTCTGGTCGCGGACGCGGCGAGCGTCCCGCTGATCCTCTACAACGTGCCGTCCAGGACCGCCTGCGACCTGCTGCCCGAAACCGTCGAGCGGCTCGCCGCGCACTCGCAGATCATCGGGATCAAGGAGGCGACCGGCAGCATCGAGCGGGGCGCCGAAATCCTGGCGCGCTGCGGGGATGACTTCCTGCTTCTTTCAGGCGACGATGCCAGTTGCCGGGAACTGATCAAGGCCGGTGCGCAAGGCGTCATCACGGTCACGGGGAATGTCGCTCCGAAGCTGATGCGCGAGATGATCGAGGCGGCGCTTGCCGGCGATCTTGTGCAGGCGGGGGAACTCGACCTGCGCCTCGCTGGTCTGCACAAGGCCCTGTTCGTCGAAGCGAATCCGATACCGGCAAAATGGGCGCTGGAACAGATGGGCCTGATCGGGCCGGGCATACGCCTCCCGCTGACCTGGCTAGCGGAGGCGCATCATCGGACCGTGCATGAGGCCATGCGACGGGCGGGAATCATCGAATGAGGAACAACATGCTACGCGCGAGATTTCTGATTCTGCTCCCGGTCTGCGTGCTCGCCGGTGCCTGCGGCCTGTTGCCCGACGCTTACTCCGGTTGCGACAAGCCAAAACCGTACCAGACCGCGCAGGATTTGCCCCCGTTACGCGTGCCGGATGGCGCGGTCCTGCCGGACACGCGCAATGCAATGCACATACCGACCGTCAATGCACCGCAGATCCCGGCGAGCGCCGGGCGCTGCCTCGACCACCCCCCGAGCTACGGCACCAAGCCTGCGACGGGCTAAGGCGTCGGCCGGTTGCCGCACCCCTGGGCGTCCGGTAGTCTTCGCAGCCCCGGAGAGGTGGCCGAGCGGTCGAAGGCGCTGGACTGGAATTCCAGTAATACCCAAAAGGTATTCGTGGGTTCGAATCCCACCCTCTCCGCCAATGTCAGTCCTGCCGGCCCTCGATCCGCGCATTTCCGCCCGAAGTGATGGCCTCATAGGCGCGGGCGAACGCCACCAGGAAAATCGCGGGCAGGCCAGCGTCACCGGTCTGGACCGTGGCGCGGAACAACTCACGGTACCGGTTCCAGAGCCGCAGCTGCATGTCCGGGGATGCCGTACCCTGGGCGCGCTTGCCGAGTTGCGCTTCCAGTTCGTCCGGGTCGAGCTTTTCGAGCACGGCCGTGAGCGCTTCACGAAGCGCCGCCGCCATCGCTATCTCGTGATGCCTGGCGCGGGCGAACTGGCCGCGTATCTCGTCCACCGCCCGCGCGTCACCGGGACCGCGGCCGGCGAGCATCAATTCCAGCAGCGACTCGACCGCGGAAATTTGCACCAGCGGGCTCGTCGCATCGCGGCGGCGCGCGCCGGACGTGATGCCGAATTCACTCGCGAAATCGGCGCGCGTGCGCGCGAGTTCCGTGAAGCCGACCAGGGTTTCACGCAACAGCTGGCCGGCCTGGTGCAGGGCTGCGACGCGGGATTCCTGCGGGAGTGCGCGCGGGTTGATTCCGGCGCCCTTGCACAGCGCGGCCAGCCCGGGCCACAAGTCCTGCTCTTCGCGGCCGCGGCCGGAAGGCGACGCCGTGGGAGGCGGCACGGCGGGCGGGGCTGCAGCAGGTTGCGGCGCGGCGGCGATTTCCGGGCGCCGGCGGGGACGCGGATCGCGTTCACGGCGGCCGGTCGAAGTGAATGGTCTGGCTTCGAAGGCCGCATCGAGGTCCGCGCCGCTGAGCGGCGCAAGCTCGTCGGCGGGAAAGTCGTTGCCGCCGGAAATCTCGACTTCGATGTCGTATTCGCCGATCCGGATGCGGTCGCCGTTCGCGAGCTGATGCGATTGATCCGGCCCGAGCGCATCGCTGGAATCATTGATGAATGTGCCGTTGGTGCTGAGATCGCGCACCCACCAGGTGCCGCCGCGGTGCTCGATCTCGGCATGGCGCCCGGACACGTAGCGCTCCGTGTCGCGCAGCACCCAGTCGTTGCTGTCGTGGCGGCCGATGCGTCCGCCATTGACGCCGAATGTCCAGCGCGGGTGTGCGCCCGCCGCCGCGGCATTGTCACTGACGATCTTCAACCTGAGCGCCATCTCGAGACCCCGGGGCGCGCGGGCGGGGCAAGCCGGCACCCGCATCACGCGTGAATGGACCGCTATAATAGCGCGGCCACGGCAGGACGACCCCCCACCCGGATCATGGCCGCAAGTCACATATTCAAGGTAGTTTTCGCCAACCAGGGCAAGGTCTACGAGATCTACGCCCGCAAGGTCAGCCACGGCGGACTGTTCGGTTTCGTCGAAGTCGAGGAGCTCGTGTTCGGCGAGCGCAGCAGCGTCGTTGTCGACCCGGGCGAGGAGCGCATCAAGAACGAGTTCGAGGGCGTCAAGCGCACGTACCTGCCACTGCACTCGATCATCCGCATCGACGAGGTACGCAAGCAGGGCGTCAGCAAGATCAGCGTGCTCGAGGGTGGCAATGTCACCCCGTTCCCGGTGCCGATGTATCCTGCCGGGACCGATCCGGGCGCCAAGCGCTGACGGCGCTCGATGCTGGAACTCGCCGGCGCTCCCGCACTCTCCGATTTCCGCCTCGAGAGACTGTTCGCGTCGCTCAGGCGCGCCGTGACGTCGATCCGGGGCGTCCGGGTTCATCATCGTCACTTCATCGACCTCGCGCGCGATCCTTCGACCGAGGAGCTCGCGACGCTCGAGCGGCTGCTCGACCACGATCCGGAATCCACCGCGGCGCGCAAGGACGGCCAGCGGCTGCTGACCGTCCCGCGGCCCGGCACGATTTCACCGTGGTCGTCGAAGGCGACCGACATTGCGCACGTCTGCGGGCTGGACTTCGTCCGGCGCATCGAGCGCGGCAGGCTGTGGCGATTCGAGGCTGATTCGACGCTCACGCCAGCGC
>JBATEA010000235.1:0-4243 GCA_049663745.1 Steroidobacteraceae bacterium
CCTGAAGGTTGATCAAAAACCCGGAATTTTCGAGGCTATACACGCTGCCGCGAAGGTACCAGCGGTCGTTCAGCGGCAGATTCAGGGTGGCAGTCGCCTCGACGTGATCGTAGTCGGCCAGCGTCAATTCGGCGCTGCCCTCGAGCTGGTCCACGGGCTTGTTGGTGATGATGCTGATTGCACCCGCGATCGCATTGCGCCCGAACAGCGTGGCCTGGGGGCCCTTGACCACTTCCGCGCGCTCGATGTCGTAGAAGGCATTCTGCACGCCGCCGGTCCGCCCGGCCCAGACGCCATCGATGAACACGGCGACCGACGGATCGCCGCCGATGCCGAAATCGTTGGTCGAGATGCCGCGTATCGCCAGCGCATCCGTGAAACTGTCCTCGGTATTACCGCTGAAACCGGGCGTGAAGCTCACCAGGCCGCGGATATCGCCAACCCGGGTTTCCTTCAGGAATTCGCCCGAGAATGCCGACACGGACAGCGGCACGTCCTGCAAGGACTGCTGCCGCTTCTGGGCGGTAACGATGACCTCGCCGAGGCCGACGACTTCCTGGTTCGGCGGCGGTGTGCCCTGGGCCTGCGACGCGAACGGGAACGACAGGGCGGTGGCAACTGCCAGCCGACATGCTGCCTTTGACTTGTTCATCATCTGTTCTCCCCTGGAAATCCCGGATGTGATCAGACGTATCATACCGTCCGGCCGGCTTCACGCCACCCGGTCGATCACGGCACCTAGAATCTCGAAGATCCGGTCGACCTCCGCACGCTCTACTATCAGCGGCGGCGACAATGCGATCGTGTCGCCCGTTGTGCGCATCAGCAGTCCCTTTTCGAAGGCCCCGACGAGCGCCTCATAACCGCGCGCGCCGGGCGCGCCGGCGCGCGGCTCGAGCTCGATGCCAGCGACAAGTCCATAGGCGCGCAGATCGACGACATGGCGCCGGCCCTTCAGCGAGTGGACCGCGTCGCTCCAGTACGGGGCCATGGCCCGGGCCTGGTCGAACAATCCGGCGCGATAAAGCCGCTGGGTCGCGAGTCCGGCAGCGCAGGCGACCGGGTGCGCCGAATACGTGTAGCCGTGAAACAGCTCGATCGCCTGTTCCGGGCCCGTCATGAAGGCATCATAGATCTCATGGCGCACCAGGACCGCGCCCATAGGGATCGCGCCGTTGGTCAAGCCTTTCGCGCAGGTCATCATGTCCGGGACGACACCGAATTCCTGCGCGGCGAACGGCGATCCGGTGCGCCCGAAGCCGGTGATGACCTCGTCAAAGATCAGGAGGATGCCGTACTTCGTGCAGATCTCGCGCAGCCGCTCGAGATAGCCGCGCGGCGGCAACAGCACGCCGGTAGAGCCCGCGATCGGCTCGACGATGACGGCCGCAATCGTCGAGGCGTCGTGCAACGCAACCAGGCGCTCGAGATCGTCGGCGAACTCGGCGCCGTGCGCCGGCAGGCCGCGCGAAAAGGCATTGCGCGCATGGTCGTGCGTGTGACGGATGTGATCCACGCCGGGCAGCAGCGCGCCGAAATACTTGCGGTTGTTGACCATGCCGCCGACCGAGATGCCGCCGAAGCCGACGCCGTGATAGCCGCGCTCGCGCCCGATCAGGCGCGTGCGAGCCGCGTCGCCGCGCACGCGGTGCCAGGCGATTGCGATCTTGAGCGCCGTGTCCACCGACTCGGAACCCGAGTTCGTGAAGAACACGTGGTCGATTCCCCTGGGTGCGATTTCCACCAGCGCGTTCGCGAGTTCGAAGGCCGCCGGGTGTCCCATCTGGAATGGCGGCGCGTAGTCCATCTCCGCGATCTGCTTTGCGACCGCCTCGGTGATTTCGCGCCGTCCGTGCCCGGCATTGACGCACCAGAGACCCGCGCAGCCATCGAGGACCTGGCGACCATCCGGTGTCCAGTAATGCATGCCCTCGGCGCGCGCGAGCAGCCGGGGCGCTGACTTGAATTGCCGGTTCGCCGTGAATGGCATCCAGAACGCTTCGAGCTTGGCGCGAGCGGGGGACGGGGAAGTCATGATCGGCGGCTCCGGGATCGGGGTGATAAGGATAATTGACACTCATCGCACGCGGGCGCGATATTACGCAAGTCCTGTTTAATATCATAGACATGCAAGGCACAAACAGTGGCCAATGACCTGAGCGCCCGGTTGAAGGCGGTGCGCCTGATGCACGGGCTCTCGCAACGCGAGCTGGCCAAGCGCGCCGGCGTGACCAACGGCATGATCTCGCTGATCGAGCAGGGCCGCGTGAGCCCCTCGGTCGCGTCGCTGAAAAAGGTGCTGGACGGCATCCCGATGCAACTGGCCGAGTTCTTCACGATGGATCCGGCCGCGACACCGCAGGTTTTCTACGCGGGCAGGGAGCTCGTCGAGCTGGGCGAGAGCGACGTATCGCTGCGCCTGGTTGCAGCCCACAGACCCGGGCGGCGCATGGCCGTGCTGCACGAGGTGTATGCGCCAGGCGCGGACACCGGCTCGGAGATGCTGAGCCACGCGGGCGAAGAGGCCGGCGTCGTGGTCAGCGGCCGCATCGAGGTCACCGTCGGCAGCCAGACCCAGGTGCTGGGCCCCGGCGATGCGTACTATTTTTCGAGCGCCCTGCCGCACAGATTCCGCAATCGCGGGCGCGAGCGCTGTGAGATCATCAGCGCCGCGACGCCACCGACATTGTGATACGGAGCGGTCAAGCCTTGAAACGCGAAACAAAGACGACGAACTGGCGCGATCGCGCCTCGACGATGCGCTTCCGCACCGAAGCGTTCATCGACGGCAAGTACCGGCCGGCGGCGTCCGGCGAGACCTTCGTCTGCATCAACCCGGCGACCGGGAAATCAATCGCCCAGGTCGCTGCCTGCGGCCAGCGCGACGTGGAAGTCGCGGTCGCGAGCGCGCGCCGCGCCTTCGAGGAAGGCCACTGGTCGCGCATGGCGCCCGCGTCGCGCAAGAAAGTGCTGCTGCGATTCTCGGAGCTGATCCGCAAGCACCGCGAGGAGCTGGCACTGACAGAGACGCTGGACATGGGCAAGCCCATCTCGGACTCGCTCAAGATCGACATCCCGGGCGCCGCGCGCTGCATCGCCTGGTACGCGGAAGCGGTGGACAAGGTCTACGACGAGATTGCGCCGACTGCGCACGATTCACTCGCGCTCATCACGCGTGAGCCAGTCGGCGTCGTGGGCGCGATCGTGCCATGGAATTTCCCGCTGCTGATGGCATGCTGGAAGCTAGGCCCGGCACTCGCGACCGGCAATTCGGTGGTGTTGAAGCCGTCCGAGAAGTCGCCACTGACGGCGCTTCGCATCGCCGAAATCGCTGTCGAAGCCGGCCTGCCGGAAGGCGTGCTCAATGTGGTGCCGGGATTCGGCCACACGGCCGGAGAGGCGCTCGCACTGCACATGGACGTGGACTGCGTCGCCTTCACCGGCTCGACGCGGATCGGCCGCCGCATGCTCGAGTACGCCGGGCGCTCCAACATGAAGCGCGTCTGGCTCGAATGCGGCGGCAAGTCTCCCAATATCGTGATGGCGGACGTCGCCGATATCGAGCGCGCCGCGAAAGCGGCAGCTGCCGGCATTTTCTTCAACCAGGGCGAGATGTGCTCGGCGGCCTCGCGCCTCCTGGTGCACGAGTCGATCCGCGACCAGATGCTCGACAGGATCATCGAGGTCGGCAAGACCATGGCCCCGGGCGACCCGCTGGATCCGGCGACCAAGCTCGGTGCGATCGTGGACCAGGCACAGATGAACACGGTGCTCGGCTATATCGAGTCCGGCCGCAAGGGCGGCGCGAACCTCCGCTCCGGCGGCCAGCGTGTGCGCGAGGAGTCCGGCGGCTTCTTCGTGGAACCGACAGTATTCGACGGCGTCACGATGGACATGCGGATCGCGCGCGAGGAGGTTTTCGGGCCGGTGCTGTCTGCGCTCACCTTCAAGAACATTTCGGACGCCGTGAAGATGGCGAATGACGTCATGTACGGCCTTGCGGCCGCGGTCTGGACGCGGGACATCACCACCGCGCACCGCGTCGCAAAGGCGCTGCGTTCCGGCACGGTGTTCGTGAACTGCTACGACGCGGACGACATCACCGTGCCCTTCGGCGGCTTCAAGCAGTCCGGCAACGGCCGCGACAAGTCACTGCACTCGATGCACAAGTACACCGAACTAAAGACGACCTGGATCGACCTGTCATGAAAGTCACGGTGGCGGCCACGCAGATGGCCTGCGG
>JBATEA010000236.1:0-3285 GCA_049663745.1 Steroidobacteraceae bacterium
GCCCGGGCCCTCGCCGCTGTCGGCCAGTTCCTGCGCGGAAAAGATTTTGAGGAGATCGGCGGCCGGCGTCTGCGCAAGCAACCGTTCCATCCGCGCGATTTCGACGGTGTCGATCGCGCAGCGGCTCGATCCGGCATGGTTGTCTTCCATCGTGCTCCCTGTGCGTTACGCTGCGCGAACCAGCAGAGCTGCGTTGGTCGCCGCGAAACCGCGGCTCAGGATCAGCGCGACGTCGCTCCGAGGCGCCTGCGGCTGTACGGAAACCCGCAGGTCCGCACAATCGGGATCGATTTCGGCGAGCGTCCCGATGCCTGGAACGACCCGCTGGTGCAGCGCGCAAAGGGCGACAACCGTCTCGAGGATTCCGGCAGCGGCGATGGTATGCCCCAGCGCCCACTTGAACGCTGTGACGGGCGGCGCTGCGCTGAACACCGTGCGGATCGCGGCCGCCTCTGACGCATCGGAGGCCCGCGTGCCGTTGCCATGGGCAACGATCATGCCGACGTCCGTCGGGGAGAGTTGCGCGTCGGCCAGAGCTTCGCGCATCGCGCGCGCGAGACCGTCGCCGTCTGCGCGGACCGCAAGGAGCCCGAGACCTTCGGACGCGTACCCGCCGCCGAGGACTTCACCCAATACGGTGGCGCTGCGGGCTGCGGCCGAGGCTTCGGTCTCAAGCACCATCGCGCCCGCGCCCTCGCCGAACAGGCTGCCGTCGCGCCGCGCGTCGAACGGGCGCAGCGTGTTCGCGGCGACGAGGCCGAGCCGCGAGTAGAACAACACCATCTGCGGCTCGATTGGCGTGTCGTGCCCGACGGCGACGGCGCGTTCCGCCTCGCCGGCGCGCAATGCCTGCGTGGCTTCGATGACTGCGAGCGCGCCACTGCAGCTGTGGTTGGTGATGCAGGCGTTGGCGCCCTTGAAACCGTACTTGATGCCGATGTGGCCCAGCACGTTGTTCGGCAGCGAGCGCAGAAGCCACATCGGGTTGACGGTGTTGCCGAGCTCGCGTCCGAACGCCGGCATGTCGTCCTGCGCGGCGGCCAGGAGCGGGAAGAAGTCATAATCGTTCTCGTAATTGCCGCTGCCCGAGCCGACCCAGACGCCGGTGCGGTCGGAAAACGCCGCCGCGGCAGCTTTGTCGAGCCCCGTGCGATGCGGCACGAGGCCCGAGCCCTCGATCGCGCGGCCGGCCGCGTACAGTCCGATGAGGTCGGTGCGCCGGATGAACTTGTGCAGCTTGCGGTCCTCGACCATCGCGCGCGCGTCGAAGTCGGCGATTTCGGCGGCAACATGCGTCGGCCAGCCGGACGCGTCCCATTGCCGGATCTCTGCAATTGCACTGCGGCCGTCGCGTACGGCGGCAAAGATGTCTTCCGGGTGCTTGCCGGCGGCGCAGACGGCGCCGGTGCCGGTGATGACGATTCTGGGCATGGCGATGGCCGTCGATGGCGTCAGGCGCGCACTGCGCCGGCACCGTCCACTTCTTCCGGGTTACGCAGCACCACGCAACTGTTCGAGCCGCCGAAGCCGAACGAGTTCGACATGGCCACGCGGATGCGCTGGCGCCGCGGCGCTCCGATGATGAGGTTCAGGTCGCACTCCGGGTCGCGCTCGGTCAGGTTCGCATTGATCGGCATTTCGCCCTTCGCAATCGCGAGCGCGCAGGCGGCAACTTCCACGGCGCCAGCGGCGGCGATCAGGTGACCCATCGTACTCTTCGTCGAGCTCACGCTGACGCGGGCGGACTCGGCGCCGAACACCGCGTGCGTGGCGGCGGTCTCGCTGCGGTCGTTCATCGGCGTCGAGGTGCCATGGGCATTCAGGTAGTCGACGTCGGCGACCGTCGCGCCGGCATCGGCGAGCGCCTGTCGCATCGCCTGGATCGGCCCGTCGCCGTCGGGCGGCGAATCGGTGATCCGGTAGGAGGACAGTGAATTACCGTCGCCAGCGAGCTCGGCGTAGATGCGCGCGCCGCGGCGGCGCGCCTCTTCCCACTCCTCGAGCACGAGAAAGCCAGCGCCTTCGCCGAGGAGAAAGCCGTTGCGCGTCGCGTCGAACGGCCGGCTCGCGCGATGCGGTGTCGCATTGTCGGGCGACAACGCAAAGAGAAGGCAGAAACCAGACAGGCTGATCGGGTTGATCATCGAGTCAAAGCCACCTGCGAGCACGCGATCGGCGGAGCCGCGGCGGATCAGCTTCAACGCGGTGCCGATTGCCTGCCCGCCCGACGCGCACGCCGTGTGCACCGACGTGGCGTAGCCCTGGATGCCGTAGCGGCGCACGAGCAGCGACAAGCCGGATATGCACGTGGTTCGGCAAAGCACCAGCGGATCGTTCGCACGGTCGTCGGTGAGGAGGCGCGCGGGATCGAGGGCGTCGTCGACGACCGAGTGGCGATGGATTGCCTTGAGGTCGTTGAAGTCGACTTTCATCATGCCGGCACCAACGGCGCAGCCCCAGCGCGTTGCGTCGGCCGTGGTCGGGCGGATACCGGCATCGCGCAGCGCCTGCTCGGCCGCCACCAGCGCGAAGCGTTGTGAACGGCCCGCGAACTTCGAGAGCTTGCGGTCAAGGAAGTCGTCGCCGCGGAATTCCTTGACTTCGGCGGCGATGCGGACTGGAAACCCGCTCGCGTCGAAGTTGCTGATCGGAGCACCGCCGCTCCTGCCATCGAGCAGCGCGCTCCACGTCGTGCCAACATCGTTGCCGACCGGTGTGACGAGCCCGATGCCGGTGATCGCAACGCGCCGCCGGCCCATCACGCTGCCTTTCGCGGCGCGTATTCGAGGCGCGCGGTCGAGACCGTCCTGTCGCTCGCACGCGCTCTCAGCATGATCAATCCTGTGCCGCCGCCGGTCGGGGCGCGCCGCGCTTCGAGCGCGAGCACCTCGCCGGGAGGAATGAACGAACGCATCTTCACGTGCGTCATTCGCACCGGGGAGGGCTGCGTGCCGGCGGGCAGGTCGGGCGCTTCTGCCGCGAGCTGCAGCGCGAGGCCAATTTGTGCGTCGAGCAGCAGCGTGGCGGGGAAGACGGGGCGGCGCGGGAAATGGTCGGCGAAGTACGGCGCCACGGCCGGCACGCGCAGAACGGCGGCGAGGCTCTCGCCGGGAACGCCCGCGCCCCGGACGATCGTAGGCTTCGGCACGCCGTCAAATCGTCCCGGTGGCGCACCAGGCCCGCGCAGCAGCTCGAAGTGTGCGGTGAGTGCCTCGGGCGAATCAAATTCCGCGACCGGCAGCATCGGTCCCAGGCAATCGAAAAGCTCGATCGCGAGTGCGTCAC
>JBATEA010000237.1:0-14190 GCA_049663745.1 Steroidobacteraceae bacterium
CTCGAACTGCGTGTGCTGGCGCAATTTCTTGTCGAGCGCGGCCAACGGCTCGTCGAGCAACAGCAGTTTCGGCCGCTTGACCAGCGCGCGCGCGAGCGCGACCCGCTGCTTCTCGCCGCCCGACAGCTTTTCGGGCTTGCGTCCGGCGAGCGCCTCGAGCTTGACCATGGCCAGCATCTCCGCGACCCGCTCCCGGATCTGCGGGGCCGGAACGCGCTCCTTCTTGAGCCCATAGGCGACGTTTTCCGCGACCGTCATGTGCGGGAACAGTGCATAGGACTGGAACATCAGGTTGACCGGCCGCTCGTACGGCGGGACATCGGTCATGTCGACGCCGTCGATCAGGATCCGCCCGGAGGTCGGCTGCTCGAAGCCCGCGAGCATCCGCAATAACGTGGTCTTGCCGCAGCCCGAGCTGCCGAGAATGGCAAACAGCTCGCCGCGCAGGAAGTCGAGCGACACCCGGTCCACCGCCGTGACCGCATCGAAGCGCTTCGTTACTTCGCGGATCTGCACCAGCGCCGTCGGCGGTGGCTTGTCGGCGCCGGGCCCTGTCATGGCTCTGTCACAGGCCCGTCTTCACGCGCGACCACAGGCGGGTCCGTTTGCGCTCGTCGATCGGATCGTGGATGACGCCCTTGTAGAGCCTTTTTTTCACTTCCTCGGGCGGATAGACCGCGGGATCGTTGCGGACCTCAGGGTCCAGCAGCGGCAGTGCCGCAATGTTGGGCGTGGCGTAACGGGTCTCATTGCTGATGGCTGCGGCGACATCCGGCCGCAGCAGGAAATTCAGGAACAGGTGGGCATTGCCGGGATGCGGTGCATCCGCCGGGATGAACCACAGGTCGAACCAGGCGAGCGTGCCCTCGCGCTGCGTCGTATAGGCGAGATCCACGGGCTTGCCCACCTCCTGCGCCCGGTGCATCGCCTGAGCGTAGTCACCGGACCAGCTCATCGCAATGCAGACCTCCTCATTTGGCAGGTCGACCAGCATCTTCGCCGAACTGAAGTAGCGGATGTACGGCCGTACGCCCTTCAGCAGCTTCTCGACGTCCGCCAGGTCCTTCGCGTCAAGACTGTTGGGATCGCGGCCGAGGTACAGCAGCGCCAGCGGTATCACGTCGGTCGGTTCGTCGAGGAAGGTGATGCCGCAATCGGCGAAGTGGCGTGCGACCTCCGGCTTGAAGATCATGTCGCCGCTCCCGACCGGCGCATCCGGCATGCGCTCGCGGATCATCCTCTTGTTGTAGCTGAATCCGGTCGTGCCCCACAGGTAGGGCACGCCGTAACGGTTGCCCGGATCGGCGTATTGCAGCGTTTTCAATACCCAGGGATCGAGATTCTTCCAGTTCGTCAGCCTGGACTTGTCGAGGGGCTGATAGACGCCGATTGGAATGAGGCGCGCGGAATAGCGCTCCGCGTGCGCGACGACGTCGTAGCCGGTGCGGCCGGCCAGCAGCCGCGCTTCCGCCATTTCCGTGGAGTCGTAGGTGTCGTAGTTGACCTTGATGCCGTACTCGGCCTCGAAATTCGCGATGGTGTCGGGGGCGATGTAATCCGGCCAGGTGAAGACATTCAGGACCTTCTGTTCGGCGCCGGCGGCCGCGGCTGCAAAGGCCGGCATCAGGGCGACGAGCAGCCGGGCCAGTGGCTTCACCGCCTACATTCCCTCGAGACCGCGCTTCAACAGTGCACGCGCGATGATCAGGCGCTGGATCTCGCTGGTGCCTTCCCAGATTCGGTCCACGCGCAACTCGCGGAAGAACCGCTCGGCAGCGTTCTCCCGCATGTAGCCGCGCCCGCCCTGGATCTGCAGCACCCGGTCCACGACCCGGTTCGCCATCTCGGATGCGTAGAGCTTCGCGATCGAGCAGCGGGCATGCAGAGAACGCGGGTCGTCGCCGCGATCGTGCGCCTCGGCCGCCTCGTAGGTGATGAGCCGCGCTGCCCACAATTCAGTGACGCTATCCGCAAGCATCGCCTGCACCATCTGTTTTTCGGCGAGCGGTTCGCCGCCGATCATGCGGGTGCCGGCAAAGGCGGTCGCCTCCTCGATCAGCCGGGCGGCCGCGCCGCAGCAGCGAGCAGCAATCATGAGCCGCTCGCGCCGGAACCAGGCGTGCGAGAAGCGCATGCCATCGCCCTCGCCGCCGAGCCGCTGATCCTCGGGCACGAACACGTCCTTGAAGCGGAAGGTCGGATGATGGGCGCTGAATGTATGGCTGAAGAGCGGCGTGCGCAGGAGCTCGATGCCGGGCGTCTCCTTGTCGATGAAGAAGAGCGAATCCGAGCCGGCGTGCGGCCCGTCCGCAAGGCGCGCCTGGAGGATGAAGTAGTCCGCCAGGTTGGCGCTGGTGACGTACCACTTCTCGCCGGAAATCGCGTAGCCGCCCTTCATGCGGCGCGCGCCCGTTTCGACAACGACGTCGGAGCCGGAGCCGCTTTCCGTGATCGCGTAACACTCCTTTCGCGCGCCGCTCATGAGCGGCAGGATGAAGCGCCGGATCTGTCCCTCGGTGCAGGCTTCGAACATCCAGCTCTGGGCCTCCGAGAAGCACCAGCAAAGCGCGTTGGTGACCCGTCCGAGCTGCTCCCACACCGCGACCTGGTCGACGATCCGCGCCTCACGGCCGCCGCGGGCCCTGGGCACGTCCATGGCGCTGAAGCCGAGCTCGATCGCGAGCATCTTGTGGCGCTTCTCAATCTCCGGCGGCAGCCGGCCTTCGTGCAGCTCGGCCTCCACTTCCCAGGGAATCAATTCCTCGCGGGCGAACCGTTCCGCTCGGTCGCGCCAGGCCTGGGCTTCGTCGTCTAGCTGGATGCGCATCGGTTAACTCCGGCTCAGTGCGACAGGCTGCCGGAAATGACGCGGAAACGCATCCGCGAGGTAGGCCATCGTGATGCGGCGCGCCAGCTCCCGGCTCATCGACTCCGGGCGCACCAGCAGGTCGAGCCACAGGCCGTCGGTCAGCGCGGACAGCCCGTCCGCCACCAGCGCGGGCTCGACATCGGGATAACCGCCCTGCTCGCAGAGCTTCGCGCACAGCACGCGCACCATGTCATCGTAGGACTTGTCGCGCGCCGCGCAAATCCGCCGGTAGGTCGGCCGGAACTTGCGCTCGCCCCAGAATGCGAACCAGACCGCCAGCTTGTCGCGGGTGCAGATATTGCGCCGGAAATCGAGTTCGACCATCGCCTGCAGGCCCGCGCCCGGCGAATCGCCCGCGGCGGCGGCCGCCTCGCTGCAGGCGTTGCGGTACTCGTCGGCCAGGTAGCGCAGCGTCTCGGTCAGCAGGCGCTCCTTGCTGTGGAAATGCAGGTTGATGATGCCCTGGCTGAGGCCAGCCTCGCGCGCGACCGTCGCGATGGTCGTGTCCGCCAGGCCGTGATTCGCGACCGAGCGGATGGTCGCGTCGATAAGCTGCTGCCGGCGCTCCTCGGGGGGTGCCGTACGGCGCTTTGCCGCGCGCCTGCGCGGCCGCTTGGTGCTCAGGCTGAACTCCAGCAAAATCAGCGACTTATTCGCCGCCATGCGAGGCCGGGGCCACCATCTTAGCGCGTCGCGCGGGCAAATCAATGAATGAATAGCTATTCAATCGCGATGGACCTGCGGCACGCTTTATGGGACCATTTGGCATCCGTTTTCGACGCGCCCGGCAGGAGGCCCACGACCATGACTCGCAGCCTCAGCAGGTCCAACGCGCACTTCAAAAAGGCGATCACCCGCCTGCCGCTCGGCGTTTCCTCGAACTTCCGTTACTGGGGCGAGGACAAGACCATCTACGTGAAGTCGGCCAGGGGCGCCCGCCTCACCGACATCGATGGAAACGAATACATCGACTACCGGATGGCCTACGGCCCCTGCATCCTCGGCTACGCCGACCCGCGCGTGGATGCGGCTGCCCGGGCCGGGATCGACGTCGGGGGAGTTTTCGCCCTCTCCACGGAACGCGAATATGCCGTCGCCAGCCGGATCGCCGGCATGGTGCCGGCCGCCGAGCTCGTACGCTTCTCGAACTCGGGCACCGAGGCGGTCATGGCGGCGCTCCGGGTCGCCCGCGCTCATACCGGCAAGGACCAGTACATCGTCATCGAGGGCGGCTATCACGGCGTATTCGACGCCGCGCTCTGGACCACGGCCATCGAGGACTGGCACCCGGGCCACGGCGACCCCCAGCTCGTGCCTTACAGCGCGGGTGTTCCGCACATGCTGCGGGCGCTCATTCACGCGATTCCGATGAACGACGCGGACCGCCTCGAGAGCGTGTTCAAGGCCTATGGCGACCAGATCGCCGCGTTCTTGATCGAGCCGATCATGGGCAACTGCTGCTCGATCTCGGCGACGCGCGAGTTCCTGCGCGACGCCCGCGCGCTCTGCGACAAGTACGGCGTCCTGCTGATCATCGACGAGGTGAAGACAGGATTCCGCGTCGCGCGCGGCGGCGTGCAGGAGCTCTTCGGCGTCAAGGCCGACCTTTGCACCTTCGCCAAGGCGATGGGCAACGGCTACCCGATCTCCGTGTGCTGCGGGCGCGAGGACATCATGCGCAAGTTCGGCAACGGTGTCGTGCACGGCGGCACCTTCACCTGCCATTCCGTTGCGCTCGCGGCGGCCGAGAAGACGCTCGAGATCCTGGACGAGACCCCCGCCCTCGCGAAGATCGCCGATTACGGCTCGAAGCTGCGCGGCGGCATGAGCCAGATCCTCGCGCAGCGGGGAATCAAGCATTCGTTCAGCGGGCACCCGTCCATGAGCGGCCTGTTCTTCAGCGAAAAGCCGCCGCGCGACTACCGCGACTGGTTCACGAGCGATTACACTTTCTACGAGACGCTGGCGCCGCACCTGCACGACCTCGGCGTGCTATGCGAGCCGGATTCGCGCGAGCCCTGGTTCGTCTGCGAGGCGCACGACGAGCGCTGCCTCGGGGAGACACTGAACCGCTTCGAAACCGCCGTGGATCGCGTGGTGCAAAGCGCCCGCATGCCGGCGCAGGCGCCGTTCACGAAGTACACGACCTGAGCTGAAGAACCGATCTTGGCGAAATACGACGCGATCGTCATCGGCGCGGGCCACAACGGCCTGACCAATGCCGCCTACCTCGCCCGCTCCGGGCTCAAGGTGCTGGTGGTCGAGCGCAACCCCTGGATCGGCGGCGCCGCCGTCAGCCGCGAGATCGAGAAGGGCTGGATCTACTCGAACTGCTCCTACGTCTGCAGCCTGCTGCGGCCGGAGCTGTTTCGCGACCTCGAGCTCGCGCGCCACGGCCTGCAGATCGTGCCCTACGGCGGCGGCGTGTCGATCACGTCGAATGGCGACATTCTCGGCAACTACACCGACGAGCAGGTGCAACGGCGTGAGTTTGCGCGCCATAACCCGCGGGACGCGGACGCGTACCACCGCTACTCGACGGATGTCATGCGGCAGTGCAAGTTCATTCGTCCGCTGCTGCTGCGCACGCCGCCGGACCCGACCTCGTTCAAGCCGCGCGATCTCCGCGAAATGATTTTCCTCGGTCGCGAGCTCAACAAGTTCGGCGAGCAGTTCATCTACGACACGCTGCGCTTCTACTCGATGAGCATCGCCGACTTCCTGAACGAGTACTTCGAGTCGGACGTCGTCAAGTGCCACCTGTCGGGCAGCGGCATCATCGGTTCGGCAATGGGCGTCTACTCGCCCGGCACGGCATACGTGCTCCTGCACCACTACATGGGCGATGTGGACGGTTCGATCGGCGCCTGGGGCTTCGCGCGCGGTGGCATGGGCGCGGTCTCGAAGGCGATTGCGAGCGCGTTCAAGTCCTTTGGCGGCGAGATCGTGACGGACGCACCGGTCGAGCGCGTGATCGTCAAAGGCGGGCGCGCGACCGGGGTGGCGACCGAGAATGGCACCGAGTACCACGCCGACATCGTGGTCTCGAACCTCGACCCGCGGCGCACTTACACCAGGATCTTCGATCCCAAGGACCTGCCGCCTGCGATCGTCGAGAAAGCCCGCAACTGGAAGATCCGCGGCTCCTCCGGCAAGCTCAACATCGCGCTCGACGGCCTGCCGGAGTTCCCGGCGCTCGGCAGGAACAACCCCCTCGCCTGCGGCGACATGCATTTCCTCGACTCTCTCGAGAAGATGGAGCGCGCCTATGACGACTGGAAGAATGGCAGCTGGTCGAAGGAGCCGTATCTCGACCTGCTGATCCCGTCGATGACTGACCCGACGATGGCGCCGCCGGGCAAGCATTTCATGTCGGTGTTCGTGCAGTACGTGCCGCCCAAGATCCACGGCCGCGACTGGACCGACGCGGATCGCGAAGGATTCAAGAACACGGTGCTCGACCAGATCGGACGCTACAGCCCGAACTTCAAGTCGCTGGTCCGACATGTCGAGTGCCGCACGCCGCGCGAGCTCGAAGCCGAGGTCGGGCTCACCGAGGGCAACATTTTCCAGGGCGAGCTGACGATGGACCAGCTGCTGTTCAACCGGCCGTTCCCGGGCTACGCGCAATACCGCGGTCCGGTGCGCGGCTTCTACATGTGCGGCTCGGGCACCCATCCGGGCGGCGGCGTGATGGCCGCGCCCGGCGCCAATGCCGCGCGCGAGATCCTCATGGATCTCAGGCGGCCGAAGCTCGTGCCGGAGGGCTGGCACGATGACTGATCGCGATCGCGTCGTCGTCATCGGCGGCGGGCACAACGGCCTCGTCTGCGCCGCTTACCTCGCCCGCGCAGGGCGCGAGGTGACCGTCCTCGAAGCCGCGGCCCAGGTCGGCGGCGCGTCGGCCACGCGCGAATTCGCCAAGGGTTTCAGGGTCTCGGGCTGTGCGCACCTCTCGTACCTGCTCGACGCGGGCATCTCCCGTGAACTCAAGCTCGCTTCACACGGTTTGAAGTGGGCGCACAAGGGCCTGAAGACGGTCGCCCTCGCCCCGGCCGGCGACCATCTCGTTCTGGACGGCGGCAGAGTCGCGTCCGGCGTGCTCTCCGAGGGCGATCGCCAGGGGCTCGCCGGATACCACGCGCGGATGCTCCGCTTCGCGCGGGTGCTCGCAAGACAGCACAACCGCCGGCCGCCGCGTCTCGGCGGCGGCGGACGCCCGGACGTCCTGGGCGCGGCGATGCTCGGCCTCGACATCCGGCTGCTCGGACGCGAACCGATGCGGGAGTTCCTGCGGATCGCGGGCATCAACATTTACGACGTACTCGAGGAAATCTTCGAGTCGCCGCTCTTGAAGGGCGCCCTCGCCCTCGACGCGGTGCTTGGCACGAACCTCGGCCCGCGGTCCAACAATTCCGTGCTCGCGCTGCTGCACCGCCTGAGCGGGCAGGCCCGGGGAAATGGCGGGCCGTCGATTCCGGAAGGCGGCATGGGCGCAGTCAGCGAGGCGATTGCGGCGGCGGCGCGCGCCGCCGGCGCCACGATCCGTACCGGCAGCCCGGTCGTGCGCATCTCGCTCGACGGGGCTCGCGTGTCAGGCGTCGAACTCGAGAGCGGTGAGAAGATCGCCGCCGGCACGGTCGTCTCGAACGCCGATCCTGCCACAACGCTGCTTCGGCTGGTGGGCGCCAGGCACCTCGAAACCGGCTTCGTGCACCGCGTGCGGCACTTCCGCTCGAAGGGCATGGCGGCGAAGCTGCACCTGGCGCTCGACGCGCTGCCCGCTTTCGCACGGTTGTCCGCCGAGCTCGCGGGCGAGCGGCTCGTGATCTCACCGGACCCGGTCTACCTCGAGCACGCCTTCGATCACGCGAAATACGGCCAGTGCTCCCCGGACCCGGCGCTGGAAATCACGATCCCCTCGGTGCACGACAAGACGCTTGCGCCCGCGGGCCAGCACGTGCTTTCGGCAATCGTCCAGTACGCGCCATTCGATCCGCGCGCGAGCGGCGACGGCCCGCGGCGCGAGCTCCTCGAGCGGACGCTCGGCGCGCTCGAGCGCCACGCGCCGGGCCTGCGCCGGCAGATCGTCGCCTCGGAACTACTGCTGCCCGCGGACATCGAGCGCGAATTCCGTATCACGGGCGGCCACTGGCACCACGGCGAGCTGGCGCTAGACCAGTTCATGATGATGCGCCCGGTGCCGGGCGCCGCGCAGTATGCGATGCCGGTCGGCGGGCTCTTCCTCTGCGGGGCCGGCTGCCATCCTGGCGGCGGGGTCATGGGTTCCGCAGGCCGCAATGCCGCGCATGCGGTACTCGCGACGGAGCTTGCGGCATGAGCATCAAGGACGACATGAACCGGAAGGACCACTTTCGCAAGGCCGTGTGGGAAACGCCGTTCCATCCGCGCACATCGGCGCTTAATACACTGAATGAATGGCACCGCTGGAAGGACTACACGACGGCGGACGCGTACTTCGACGAAGCTCTCGAGTACGCGGCGATCCGCAATGCCTGCGCGGTGTTCGACCTGACGCCAATGACCAAGCACCGCATTACCGGCCCGGATGCGCTCGCCTTCCTGAACCGGCTGGTCACGCGCGATGTCGCAAAGATCAAGCCGGGCAAGGTCGGCTACTGCGTCTGGTGCGACGACAACGGCCAGGTCATCGACGACGGGACGATATTCCACCTGCGCGAAGGCGATTACCGCCTCTGCTCACAGGAACGCCAGCTCGACTGGCTGACCCGTTCGGCTTTCGGCTTCGACGTCTCGATCGTCGAGGACACCCATGACGTCGCCGCGCTCGCATTCCAGGGGCCGACGAGCTGCGCCGTCGTAAAGGCCATCGGCTGCGCGGACGTCGAGAAGCTGAAGCCGTTCGACATCTCATACTTTCCGTTTCACGGCGGCGAGCTGATGGTGTCGCGCACCGGCTTTACCGGCGACCTCGGTTATGAGCTCTGGATCGATCCGTCCCGGGCGCTCGCGCTGTGGGACGCGCTGTTCGACATGGGCGCCAATCATGGTATCCGCCCGATGGGCACGCATGCGCTCGAAATGGCGCGCATCGAGGCCGGTTTCATCCAGGCCCAGGTGGACTTCCTGCCGGCCGACCAGGCGATCCGCCTCGACCGCTCGCGTTCGCCTTTCGAGCTCGACCTGGCCCGGCTCGTGGATTTCGGCAAGCCCAACTTCAACGGCCGCCGGGCCCTGCTCGAGGAGCAGAAGCGCGGCTCGCGCTTCCGCTTCGTGCGACTGGACGTCGAGGGCAACAAACCGGCACGTTCCGCCTATATCTACAACCGCCCGAAAAACGGTGAAGTCGTCGGCACGGTGACTTCGTCGGAATGGTCGCCCTCGGCGAAGGCGAACATCGCGCTAGCCTCGATGCACATGCCCTGGGGGCGGACGGACGACGAACTGTGGGCGGAGATCTACTACCAGCGCGAACTCAAGTGGTCGCGTGTCATGGCGCGCTGCCGCGTCGTCGAAGGCGCCTTCTTTGATCCGCCTCGCCGCCGCGCGACACCCGCTGCGGATTTCTGACCGCGGCGCGGACGCGGCCCCGCCATGTCCCATCGGCTCGATTCGCTGCTCCGTCCGCGCTCGATCGCCGTACTCGGGGCGACCGAGCGCAGTGGCAGCGTCGGCCGCCACACGGTCGAGAACCTGCTGAAGGGCGGCTTCGGCGGCCCGCTGTTCGCGGTCAACCCCGGATACGCCACGGTCTGCGGCTTGCCCTGCTTCCCGTCGCTGGCGGCCCTGCCGGAGCCGGTCGAACACGTCATCTTCGCGATCGGCGATACGCGCGTCGAAGCGGCGCTCGACGATGTCATCGCGCACGGCGCGCGCGCAGTCACGCTGATGTCCTCGCTGGTCCTCGAGGAGGACAGCGAGCCATTATTGCGGGATCGAGTGGCGGCGAAACTGCGCGCGGCGGGCCTGCTCGCCTGCGGCGCGAACGGCATGGGCTTCTACAACTTCGCCGAAGGCATCTGGGGCTGCGGATTCAGGACCCGCATGCACGCCCGCGGCGGCAGCGTCGCCTACATCAGCCATTCGGGCTCGGGCATGTGCGGCATCGTGGACAGCGAGGAGCGCATCGACTTCAACCTGGTGGTGTCGACCGGCCAGGAACTGATCGTCGCGATGGATGAGTACCTCGATTTCGCGCTCGACCAGCCCGGGACGCGCGTCGTCGGACTCTTCATGGAAACCGCCCGCAATCCCAAGGGCCTGATCAGCGGGTTCGAGAAGGCGCGCCAGCGTGGCATTCCGATCGTCGCGCTGAAGGTCGGGCGCACCGAGCTCGCCGCCCGGCTGACGGTATCGCATTCGGGCGCAATCGCCGGCGAGGACGGCATCTACCAGGCGTTGTTCGATCGCCATGGCGTTCAGCGCGTCCGTGACATGGACGAACTGGCCACGGCGCTGATCATGTTCGCCCAGCCGCATCCGGTCCACGCTGGCGGCCTCGTCTCGTTGCACGACTCCGGCGGCGAACGCCAGTTGCTGATCGACCTCGCACATGACGCAGGAATTCCACTGACTCAGCTGTCCGCCGCGACGACTTCCCGGCTCACGGCGTTGCTGGACCCGGGCCTGCCGCCGATCAATCCGCTTGATGCGTGGAGTACCGGCGGGCCGGATTACCATGTCGCCATGGAACAGTGCTTCGCGGAATTGATGAGCGATCCGGGAGCGGCCATCGGCGCCGTGATCCACGATCGCATCGCCGGTGGCGGGATCCAGGACAGCTACCTCGACTATCTGCGGGCCGGTCATCGGGCGTCCGGAAAACCGGCGTTCCTCGTCGCCAATCGTCAGGGCACGGGCGCGGATGAACGCGTGGTCGCGGCGACGCGCGAGGGTTTCCCCGTGCTCGACGGTGTCCCGCAGTTCCTGCAAGGCGTGAGGTGCCTGTTCGAGTATCGTGATTTCCTGGCGCGCAAGCGGGACCCGGCAGTTCCGCTTCCAGGCTCCATGCTCATCGAGTGGCGCTCGCGGCTCGCAACCGGCGGCGCACTGGATGAGCATGACGCGATGAAGCTGCTGAGCGATTTCGGGCTGCCGGCGAATCCTTGCCGCGTCGTCGGGGATGAGCCGGCCGCATGCGCCGCCGCGCGCGAGTACGGCTTTCCAGTCGCGCTGAAGACGGCGACGCGTGGCATCGAGCACAAGTCGGATCGCGGCGGCGTGCATCTCGGCATGGCGGACGAGGCCGCGCTCTCGGTCGCATACCGGGACCTGGCGAACCGGCTCGGCCCGCGTGTCCTGGTTGCGCCGATGGTCAGGTCTGCTGGCGTCGAGATGCTGCTCGGCATGGTGCACGACGATCAATTCGGGCCCGTCGTGCTGCTCGGCGCCGGCGGCCTGCACGTCGAGGCGCTCGCGGATGTGGTCCACGCGATGCCGCCATTCGACGCCGCGCAGGCGCGGCGCCTGGTGGACGGCCTCCATATGGCTCCGCTGCTCCTCAGCTGCCGCCACCCGCGCGCGCCGGCAGTGGATGATTTCTGCAGGACCGCAGCGCGATTTTCGGAGCTGGTCGCCGGCATCGGCGACCTGCTCGACGAGATCGACGTCAACCCGGTGATCGTGCAGGCGGACGGCTGTGTGATCGTCGATGCGCTCGTGATCCCATCCAAATCGAGGGAAAACCGATGAGTATCCAGGCACTGTCAGGGCATGACCGCGGACGCTGGCAAGCGACCGCGCAGGCCGCGCGCTCGCGGATCGAAACGCGCCTTTTCATCGACGGCCGGTTCGTCGACGCAGCGAAAGGCGGCCGGTTCGCGACCGTCAATCCAGCGAATGGCGAGACACTCGCCGATATGTCCGCCGGCACCGCGGAAGACATCGACCGCGCGGTCGCCGCTGCGCGACGCGCATTCAAGTCGGGCGTCTGGTCTAAAATGGCGCCGCGCCAGCGCATGGAGATCCTGTACCGGTTCGCGGCGCTCGTGGAAAGGAACGCCGAATCCCTGGCCGTCCTCGAAACGCTCGACATGGGCAAGCCGATCGCCGACGTCGTCGGCGGCGACCTGCCCGCGGTGATCGACACCATCCGCTTCATGGCCGAATGCATCGACAAGGTCGAGGGCAGCGTCACGAATACCGAGGCGGACGTCATGCACCTGGTGCTGCGCGAGCCGCTCGGCGTGGTCGGCGCCATCTCGCCGTGGAATTACCCGCTGCTGATGGCGACCTGGAAGATCGCGCCGGCGCTCGCGGCCGGCAACACGGTTGTGCTGAAGCCCGCCGAGCAGGCGCCGATGAGCTGCCTGCGGCTGGCAGAGCTTTTCGTCGAAGCCGGCGGGCCGCCGGGCGTGCTGAATGTCGTCAACGGCCTCGGCGAGATCGCGGGCAAGGCGCTCGCGCTGCACCCGGACGTCGCCAAGATCACCTTCACCGGCTCGACCGAGGTCGGCAAGCTGATCCTGCAGTACGCCGGCCAGTCCAACATGAAGGAGGTCGCGCTGGAATGCGGGGGCAAGTCGCCGCAGGTGTTCATGGCCGACATCGCCGATCTCGACCGCGCGGTCACGGCGGCATACCGCGGGATCTTTTCGAACATGGGCGAGGTCTGCAATGCCGGTTCGCGGCTGCTGGTGGACCGCGCGATCGGTGACCGTTTCGTCGAGCGCTTCATCGAGCTCGGCCGCGACGCCTACCGGCCCGGCGATCCGCTCGACCCTGCGACCAACATGGGGCCACTCGTCACCCGCGAGGCGCAGCAGCGAGTGCTGGGGCTCATCGAGAGCGGCCGGAGCGAGGGTGCGACCCTGCGGTTCGGCGGCGCCGCGCCGAACGGCATGGATGCGGGCTCGTATGTCAGCCCCACCCTCTTTACCGACGTGAAGAACGACATGACGATCGCGCGCCAGGAGATCTTCGGGCCGGTCGCCTCGGTCATTCCGTTCGACGGCGTCGAGGAGGCGATCGCGATCGCGAACGACACGATTTACGGCCTCGCCGCCGGTGTCTGGACCCGCGATCTCGACAGGGCTTTCCGGCTGGTGCGCGGCATCGAGGCCGGCGTCATCTGGATCAATTCGTTCGATGAGGGCGACATGACCCAGCCCTTCGGCGGCTTCAAGCAGTCCGGACACGCGCGCGACAAGTGTCTCGACAGCTTCAAGAGCTATACACAGACGAAGTCCGCGTGGTTCCGGCTGTCATGATCCAGAGCGAACATCGCGACGGGCTTGCCGTGCTGACGCTCAATCGGCCCGACAAGCTGAATGCAATCAACCGCCCGATGATCGAGGCGCTCGACCGCGCGCTCGACGCCGCCGAGGCCGATGACACCGTGCGCGCGATCCTCGTGGTCGGTGCCGGGCGCGCATTTTCCGCCGGATTCGACCTGGACATGGGGGTCAGCGACGGTGCGACACCTGATCCGCTGGCAGTTCGGCACGCGCTCGAGAACGACTTCCGCATCATCATGCGTTTCTGGGATTGCCCGAAGGTGACCATTGCCGCGGTTCACGGGTATTGCCTCGGCAGCGCGATGGAACTCGCCGTCGCCTGCGACCTGACGATCGCCTCGGACGATTGCCGCTTCGGCATGCCCGAGGTCCGGTTCGGCAGCGGCATCGTCACGATGCTGATGCCCTGGCTCGCGGGTCCCAAGCAGGCGCGCTACCTCCTGCTGTCGGGCGACGATCGGGTGAGCGCACAGGAAGTGCGTGACATGGGTCTCGTCAATCGCGTGGTCCCGGCCGCAAGCCTTCGCGAGGAGGCGCTGGAACTCGGCAGGCGCATCGCCGCCAATGACGCGCTTGCAGTCCGTCTGACCAAGCAGGCCATCAACCGCAGCCTGGAGATCGCGGGCATGCGCAAGGCGCTGCTGGAGGCGCTCGAGGTGGACATCACGATCGAGACTTCAGAGACGGCCGAATCCCGCGATTTCAACAGGATCCTTAAGCGTGACGGCGCGAAAGCCGCTATCGCGTGGCGCAGCGCCCGCGCCGGCCAGCAATCACCCGGGAAGGATTCATGAGCAAAACAAAAAAAGTCCCCGACGAATTGCGCCGCTATCTCGAGCAGCATCCGGATACCCGGCTGCTCGAACTGCTGCAGCCGGACATGCTGGGCATCCTGCGCGGCAAGCGCGTCGTCAGCGATGAATTCGCCAAGCCATTCACGGGCGGCGTCAATTTCTGCGGCGCCACGGTGCTGCTCGACGCCAAGGGCCAGACTTTCGAGCGCATCGACAACGGCGGCCGCGACGGCGATCCCGATGCGATCTCGACGGCGGTGGCGGGCTCACTCGCCCCGGTGCCCTGGGCGCAGGTGCCGACCGCGCAGGT
>JBATEA010000238.1:0-8199 GCA_049663745.1 Steroidobacteraceae bacterium
CCATCAGGATGGTCACGCGCCGCCGCGTGGCGAATTCTACGATCTGCATCGCGGGGGCCTCTGCGCGATCAGCCCGCAGCAGAGGCGGGCAGCGTGCGCGCGGCGGGCCGCACCGGCGCGTTGACGATGCGGACCGCGGCGCCCGGCTTCACAGCGGCCTGGCCGACGACGACCACCTGCTCGCCGTCCCTGAGACCCGTGACGATCTCGACGTAGGCGCCATTGCTGAGGCCCAGCTGCACCGCGCGCTCCGCGGCCTTGCCGTCCTTGACGACGAAGACCTTGGGTGGGCCGTCGCCGTCAAGGAGCGCGGTGCGCGGGATCTGCAGCGCGTCCATCTTGCGCTCGTAGACGATCGCGACGCGGGCGAACATGCCGGGGCGCAGCACGCCGCCGGTGTCCGTGACGCGTATCCGCACGCCGAAGGTCGCGGTCCTCGGATCCACGTACGGACTGACCAACGCGATCTTGCCGGTGAAGGAACGGCCGGGGACCGCGTCGAAGGAGAGCTCGACCAGCTGGCCCACGGCCAGCTTGGCGAGTTCGCGTTCCGGGACATCGACGCGCAGGATCAGCGAGTCCAGGTCTTCGACGATAAACAATGCGCTGTCCGAGGCCGCGATGACGCCACCGGCTGGCATTACGTTATTGCCGACCTTGACGCGGTCGGCACGAAGCGTGACCGTGCCATCAATCGGCGCGCGGATGTCCGTGTAGGACAGCTGCAGGCGCGCCAGCTCCCACGATGCCTTGGCGGCTTCGAGTTCATACTTGAGGTTGTCGATCGAGACCGCGCTGATCAGGCCTTTGGCCTGCAGCTCGGTGTTGCGCGCGTAATCGCGCTCGAGCTTGCGCATGGTCGCCTCGGTAAGCGCGACTTGTAGCCGCAATTGGTCGCCATCGAGACGCGCCAGCAGTTGACCTGCGTGCACGCGCTGACCTTCGTCGACCAGGATCTGTCGGATCTCACCCTGGACCTTTGCGACAACACCGGCCGCGCGTTCCGATTCGATCGGTGCGGTGCCGGTGTAGACAGCAGCCATTTCGGCGCGCCGTGTGGCCGCCACTTCGACGGGAACGGCGGGGACCTCGCCCTTGGCATCCTTGCCGTCCTTGCCGGCGTTGTCGCCATTCGCCTGGTCACAGGCGGCGAGAGCCAGCAACGCAGCGATCAGCATCGCCGAGAGCCAGATTCGCGCGGTCTGTGTGGCGTCGATGTCGGTCCTGCAATTGCGGCGGGTCACGGCGGGCTCCTCCCGTTCAACTGCAAGCTATGCTACGGTCCCTTAGTGTTGTAGTCAAGTATAACAGTAAAATAATGCCGTAGCATGTAAGTCATTGAATGCAATAGATGTAGGGAAAATTACCGCGGTGTGATCGCGGTCAAGCGCACGGGTTCCTGGGGAGCAGGGGGTTCTGCGGCATCGGCTGCGATTTCAACCGCCTCGTCCAGGACGGTATCCGGCTCTTCGCTATCGTCCAGCGCCGCCACGTTCGCGAGCGGCGCAAGACCGTGCGCAACGCGACGGGCATTTTCGCGCGCCAGCCGTTCAGCTTCGAAAGCATCGCGTTCGGCGCGGCGCTTGTCGATGTTCAGCGAGACGACGCGCTGCGTGCGCAGCTTCTCCATCGCGTCGACATCGCCCTGCAGCGCGACGAAGTCGGGATTATGGGCGACTCGCACCTCGTGTTCGTGTTCCAGCACCGGCAGCACGGGCGTCGCGGTCGGCTCCGGCGTGAATGGCGCGGCACTGATCCGGTCCCAGGGCAGTGCGCTCTCGCGAGTGCTCTCGCCGACGTCCGCGGTGCTCAGCAAAGACGGCAACGTGATGTCGGGCTCCACGCCGCGATGCTGAGTGCTGTCGCCGGTGACGCGGTAATACTTGCCGATCGTCACGGTCAACTGTCCGAAGCCCGCCTTGGGTCCGAGCGCATAACGATCGAGCGGGTAGAGATTCTGGACCGATCCCTTGCCGTAGGTCTGCTGGCCAACCACGAGCCCGCGGTGATAATCCTGGATCGCGCCCGCAAAGATTTCCGATGCGGAGGCGCTCGCACGATTGACCAGAACGACCAGCGGCCCGTTCCAGGCCACTCCGGGCTCCGGGTCATCGAGGACCTCGATGCGGCCACTCGTTTCGCGCAACTGCACGACGGGTCCGCGTTCAACAAAGAGCCCGACCAGCCCGGTCGCCTCCGACAGGTGGCCGCCGCCGTTATCGCGCAGGTCGATCACCAGCGAGTCGATGCCTTCCTTGCGCAGTTCCTCGATCAGGCGGCGCACGTCGCGCGTGGTGCTGCGGTAGTCTTCGTCACCGGCGACGCGTGCCTGGAAATCCTGGTAGAAGCTCGGCACCTCGATGACGCCGATCTTGAAATCGCGGTCGCCGCGATGGATCTGATGGACCTGTTTCTGCGCCGCCTGCGCCTCGAGGGTGACCTTGTTGCGGGTCAGCACAAGGATCGTTTCCTGGGCGCCCGGATTCGCGCCGTCCGGCAGGATCTGCAGCCGCACCACGGTTTTTATCGGCCCGCGGATCAGCTGCACGACGTCGTCCAGGCGCCAGCCGACGACATCGGCCAGCGCTCCGTCGCTGCCCTGGCCGACAGCGGTGATGCGATCCCCTGCCTTCAACTGGGCGGAAGCGGCGGCCGGGCCGCCGGGCAGCACATTCATGATGGTCACGTAGTCGTCGACCAACTGCAGCGACGCGCCGATTCCCTCGTAGGACAGGCTCATCGCGATGTTGTATTCCTCGGAATTGCGCGGCGACAGGTAGTTGGAATGCGGATCGTAGACATGCGAATACGCATTCATGAAGGTTTCGAAGACGTCATCCGCGGTGATCTGCTCGATGCGCTTGCCGACACGCTCGTAACGCTTGCGCAGGATGTCGCTGGTTTCCGGCCACGTCTTGCCCGCCAGCATCAGCGACAGCGCGTCGTTCTTGACCCGCTTGCGCCAGAGCTCGTCGAGCTCGGACTGCGATGCCGGCCAGCCGGAGTCGCTGCGATCGAACTGGAAGCTTTCGTCGAGAGTGAAGTCCGGCTCGGTATCGAGCAACGAGATCGCGTGCTTCAGCACTTCTCGATTGCGCTGGCGATAGCGCGTGAAGATCGCGAAGGCGGAGGAAGCATCGGCATTCCTGATCGCATCATCCAAACGGTAGCGCATTGGCTCGAATTCCGCGATGTCCGACGCGAGCAGGTAGCTGCGGCTGCCGTCCAGGGCTTCTAGGTAGAGTTCGTAGATCTGTGAGGACATGTTGTCGTCCAGCACGGCTTGCCGGTAGTGCTGCCGGTCGACGACTTCGGAAACCAGGCGCATGACACGCCGGTGGCGCTCGCTGGCCATCAGGTCGCCGGACGAGGCAACGGCCGGGGCCACGGCGACGGCGCGTTGCGCCCCGGAACCGCCCAGCGCGATGACGGTCGTAACCAGCAGCGCCGCCCTCAGCAACTGGCGGAATCGGGACGACTTGGCCTTGGGCGTTGGTGAGGTAATGGGCTGCTAGACTGCCACGTGCGGCCCCCGGCGGGCCGATCCAGACTAGGAGGCTAGAGGCGCTGCGCCGCCGTAGCAAGTACCGGCGTCACGCCTGACGGGGGGTTGCCGATGGGTCCACTGGGCTTCCTGACCGGGGTGGTGCTGGGATCCGCCGCTTCGATCGCCCTGGTCCTCGCGATGGTGGTTGTCATATTTGCCCTGTCCCCGGGCTCGGCTGCTGCCGCGGCGGAATATCCCAGGCTGCTCGCAACAGCCGGGCTGTTCGCGGCGCAGGCCGCGCTGGCCGGGGTGGCATTCGCCGGGCTGCAGCGGCAGAGACCCTGGCGCTGGTATGCGCAGGCTGCCATGTGGCTCGCGCTCGCGCTCCTTGGCTGGTATTACTGGCCGCGAGGCGGCGCCTGATCCGCGGCGATACACGAGAGTTGGAGCGGGCATGATGCGATTTGACAGGCCAATGTCGATTCTGTTCGCGGCGCTGGCGGCCATGCTGGTGTCGAGTCCCTGCAGCGCGTCCGACAAGGACATCAAGAAGGCGTCCACAGCGATCGCGGAGGCGGGATTTCGCGCGCAGGTGCAGGCCATTTCCAGCGACGAGATGGAAGGCCGGGGCATCGGCACCATGGGCGAGCAGCGCACGATCGAGTATCTGGAGCAACAGTTCCTGGAGCTGGGACTGCAGCCGGCGGCCGGGGGCAGCTTCCGCCAGGACGTTTCGCTGGTGGAGATCACGGGCGCCGACCAACACCTTTCCTTCGCGAAAGGCGCTGGCGGCATGACGCTGGCCTTTGGCGACGACATGGTGATCGGCACGCGACGGGTGCAGCCGGAATCGTCGATCAAGGACAGCGAGGTCGTCTTCGTCGGCTACGGCATCGTCGCGCCCGAATATGGCTGGAACGATTATGCCGGCGTCGACATGCATGGCAAGACGGCGCTGATCCTGGTCAATGACCCGGGTTTCGTGACCGGGGATCCGGCCCTGTTCCACGGCAAGGCGATGACCTATCACGGGCGCTGGACGTACAAGTTCGAGGAAGCCGCGCGCCAGGGTGCCGCCGCGGCGATCATCATCCATGACACGGCGCCTGCCGCCTATGACTGGGAGGTGGTCAGGAACGGATGGTCGGGGCCGCAGTTCTATGCCGACAGGCCCGACGGCAACGCCGGGCGTTCCGCGCTGGAGGGCTGGATCACGCAGGCCCGCGCCCGGCAGTTGATGGAACTGGCGGGCCGGGATTTCACCGCCTTGCAGGCTGCTGCGGTGCAGCGCGGTTTTCGCCCGGTGCCGCTCGGGATCGCCGCGACCGGCAGCGTGCGCAACGCGATCCGCCACGCCAAGTCGCCCAATGTCGCGGGCGTGATGCCGGGCAAGGAACGGCCGGACGAGTACGTCATCTATGTCGCGCACTGGGATCATTTCGGCCGGTCCCCGACGATTTCCGGTGACAACATCTTCAATGGCGCCGTGGACAACGGGACGGGTATCGCCGGCATCCTGACCATCGCGCAGGGCTTCCGTGCGTTGATGCCAGCACCCGCGCGGTCCGTGATGTTCCTCGCGGTGACGGCCGAGGAATCCGGCCTGATCGGATCCGAGCACTATGCGGAGCGGCCGCTCGTACCGCTCGAAAAAACGGCTGCCGTGATCAATATCGATGCGATGGTTCCGCTCGGCCGCGCGAAGGACGTCGAGGTCATCGGCTCCGGCGCATCGCAACTCGAGGACCTGCTGGCGAGCGCCGCAAAGTCCCAGGACCGCGCGCTGATGCCGGATCGGCGGTCCGAAGCCGGCTATTTCTATCGTTCCGATCACTTCAATTTCGCCAAGGCCGGCGTTCCGGCGCTGTACATCAAATCGGGAACGACGCTGCGCGACGGCCCGCCGGGCGCGGGGCTCGCGCGCTACGATGAGTACTACTCTGATCGGTATCACAAGCCGGGCGACGAATACCAGGCCTCCTGGGACGTCAGCGGAACCATCGAAGACCTCAAGCTCCTGTTCGAGGTCGGCGCCAGGGTCGCCAATGGCGAGTCCTGGCCCAACTGGTACGAGGGCAATGAATTCCGCGCCGTCAGGGATGCGAGCGCTGCCAGCCGGCAGCCGCCGGAATGATTCGGGTCAGCCCTGGCGCCGGAACGGCCTGGTGAGGAAGCGCACGGCGCTGAACAGCAGGTACGGTCCGATGACCAGCAGCCAGGCTGATGGCTTGCCCGTGAAAACGGCGCCCAGCAGCGAGCCGAGGAACGTCAGCAGCCCGCCTTCATAAGGCCCGAGCGTCATGACGCCGGCGAGGTAGATCAGGAAAGGCATGACGAGCAGCCCGAAGCCGAACAAGAACGCGAAGAAGCCGAGTTCCCGGCGCCAGAATGGCGACAGCCTGTTCAGGTATTTCTCGATCAAACCGCTTTCGGCCATTGTCCGGAGTCTGACCGGCCCGCAGTGCTGCGGCAAGGACCCGAGCCGCGCGGGCTATACTGGCGCCCGTTCCGCAGGGCGGCAGGGGTCGGCAAGTCGATGCGCAAGCTGTGGTGGCCTGAGCCGCTCTACGAGATCAAGCCCTATGGCGCCCTGATGGTCGGGCTGCTGGCCGCGATGATCGGCGCGGCGCGCAGCTGGGTCGAGCGCGCATGGGACGGGCGAATCGTCGCTGCGCTGCTGTTCGCTCTGGCTACCGTCGCCTACGCGGTCGCGGTGCTGCGCATGCGGTACCGCCATCGCAGCCGCAGCCGCTGGAACCTGGAGCGCCGGAACTGACGATGAACCGACTGCGCTGCGCCGTGATCGGCGCCGGCTACCTTGGCCGCTTCCATGCCCAGAAGTATGCAGCAATCCAGCGATGCGACCTGGCCGGCGTCGTCGACCCTGATGCCGCAGCGCGCGAGCGCATCGCGTCGGAACTCGGCGTCGCCGTGTTCGCCGACCACCGCGAACTGCTGGGCCGTGTTGATGCCGTGAGCGTCGCGACGCCGACCGCGACGCACCATGCGATCGCCGGCGACTTCCTGCGGGCGGGATCGCACGTGCTGGTCGAGAAGCCCATCACGGCGACCGAGGCCGAAGCCCGGGAGCTGATCCAGATTGCGGCGCAGCGCGTCCGCGTGCTGCAGGTCGGCCACCTCGAGCGATTCAATCCGGTCATTCTCGCGGTCGCCGGGGAACTCTCGAACCCGCGCTTCATCGAATCGAACCGCCTGGCGCCATTCAAGCCGCGCGGGACGGACGTCAGCGTCGTGCTCGACCTCATGATCCACGACATCGACCTGATCCAGAATATCGTGCATTCCCCGATCGCATCGATCGATGCCGCGGGCGGACCGGTGTTCACGGACGAGATCGACATCGCAAATGCCCGCATCCGCTTCGAAAACGGCTGCGTCGCCAATGTGACCGCGAGCCGCATCAGCCTGAAATCGGAGCGCAAGCTCCGCATCTTCCAGGCCGACGCCTACCTGTCGATCGACCTGCAGCAGAAACTGCTGACCGTCGTACGCCGTCCAGCTGCGATCGCGGCCGGCGCACTTCCCAAGGTTGACGTCGAGGAGCGCAGCTTCGAACAGGGCGATGCCCTTCAGGCCGAGATCGATTCCTTCCTCGAGGCCATCGAGCATGGTCGTCCCCCGGTCGTTTCCGGGGAGGACGGGCTGCGCGCCCAGAAGACTGCAAACCGCATTGCGGAACTGGTCGGCTGACGCCCGTTATACTGGCAACTGATGCAGCCAACCGATACCCGGAACCCCGACTACTACCACAAGGTGGTGGACTGCCAGTGGGCCTGTCCGGCGCACACGGACGTGCCGGAGTACCTGCGCCTGATCGCGCTCGCCAGGTATTCGGACGCGTACATGGTCAATCGCGAGTCAAATGTCTTCCCGGGGATCCTGGGGCGCGTCTGCGACCGGCCCTGCGAGCCGGCCTGCCGGCGCGGCAGGGTCGAGGAAAAGCCGGTTGCCATCTGCCGCTCGAAGCGCGTCGCTGCGGACCTGCGCGACGACATCACGCCTCGGCTGCCAAAGGCGCCCGCGCAGAAGAACGGCAAGCGCGTCGCCTGCGTCGGCGCCGGCCCTGCGACCCTGACCGTCGCCAACGACCTGCTGCCGCTCGGATATGAGGTGGTGATCTTCGAACAGTACGCCATCGCCGGCGGACTGATGCGCACCAACATTCCGTCGTTCCGCCTGCCCGCGGAGGTGCTGGACGAGGAGATCGGCTACATCGTCGGCATGGGCGCGGAGCTGCGCCTGGGATCGCCGATCGCGAGCATGCGGAAATTGCTCGACCAGGGCGGTTTCGACGCCGTGTTCGTCGGCACCGGCGCGCCCAGAGGCAAGGAACTGAAGCTGGCGGGTCGCGATGAGACCGATCGCATCCACATCGGCATCGCGTGGCTGGAATCGGTCGCATTCGAGCATGTGGACAAGATCGGCGAACGCGTGCTGATCATCGGTGTCGGCAACACCGCGATGGATTGCTGCCGCACGTCGCTCCGGCTCGGCGCGAAGAGCGTCAAGGTCATGGCGCGAAAACCGCGCGGCTTCTTCAAGGCATCCGAATGGGAACTCGAGGATGCCGAGGAGGAGAATGTCGAGATCATCGTCAATCACGCGCCCAAGGCCTTCGTCGTCGAAGGCGGGCAACTCAAGGGCATGACCTTCGAGCGCCTCGAGTACGTGATGGACGGCCTCGACATCAA
>JBATEA010000239.1:0-6301 GCA_049663745.1 Steroidobacteraceae bacterium
ACGGACTCTTCCTGCCGGTAGGCCATCACGTGGACGCCATGCACGCCGCGGATCGAGCGGATTTCCTGGACAAGCTCGACGCACAGCGCGCGTCCTTCGCGGGCCTGGTCCTGTGCGCCGGCGAGGCGCCTGATCACGGCGTCTGGAATGTGGAGGCCCGGCACATGCGCGCGCATCCATTCCGCGGCTTTCGCCGAGCGCAACGGGCCCACGCCGATCAGCAGGAAGGCCTTGTCGACCAGGCCAAGTTCCTCGACCACGGCCATGAATTGCCGCAGCCGCGGGATATCGAAGCAATACTGGGTCTGGATGAACTGCGCGCCGGCGGCGATCTTCTTCGCGAGCCGCAACGGGCGCCAGTCCAGTGGCTCCGCGAACGGATTCGCGGCGGCGCCGAGAAAGACGCGCGGTGCAAAGCTGATCCGCCGCCCGCTCTGGAACCGGTGTTCGTCGCGCAGCCTGCGCGCGATGTCGAGCAGGGAGACACAGTCGAGGTCGAACACCGCCTTCGCCTGCGGATGATCGCCTGCCTGCACGCCGTCGCCGGTCAGGCACAGCAGGTTGCAGACGCCCATCGCCGCAGCGCCCAGGATGTCGCCCTGGATCGCGATGCGGTTCCGGTCGCGGCAGGAAATCTGCATGACGGGCGCATAGCCGATGTGCGTCAGGAGCGCGCAGACGCTGATGCTCGACATGTGGCAGTTGGCGCCGCTGCCGTCGGTCGCATTGATTGCGTCGGCGTAGCCATCGAAGACGCGGGCGCGGCGGTAGACCTCGTCTGGATCGGCGGAATCCGGCGGGGCAAGTTCAGCGGTCACCGCGAACCAGCCCGCGCGCAACACGCGCTCGAAGCGCCCTGGCGACACGTGCCCGGGCAGGATCGGCAGCGGGTAACCGGGCACCGGTTCGTCCTCGAATTTCACGGGGCGGCTCCGGTCTTCTCGCGCACGACACGCATCCACGACGAGCTGCCCCGCAGGCGCTGGTCCACCGCGACCTGGAGGACCCGCATCCGGTCGATGCCGCCGGGAATGCGCCGGCTGCCCTCGTGGGCCGCAACCCACACGCATTTCATCGACGCAATCACTTCGCAGTTGCCGTCGTCGCGCACGCCGCCGCAGGGCCCGTTGCGCAACTGCTTCGGGCAGTTCATCGGGCAGGACATGCCGGTCGAACCCAGTACACAATGTCCGCACATCCGGCAGTCGAACAGAAATCCCTTGAATGTCCGTTCGACGGCGGCCATCGGCTTTTCGACCCGCTGGTAGCCGATCGCGCGCCAGAGCGGGGCGAGCGCGACGAGCAGTCCCTCGAGCGAGCGGTAGACACGGTCGAGCGCGCCCGCATGACGCACGGACCATTGGCGCATGCGATACATCGATACTTGCTCAGCCGGCCGGTTGCGGCGCGGGCGCCTGCTCGGCAGCGACGCCCTTGGCGCGGATCAATCGTTCGAGGTCCAGGTCGGTATACCTGGCTTCGATGCGGCCCGCTTCCAGGGCGGCCTCTTTCTCGATGTCGTCGCTGCAGGGCCTCGCGTCGCTGCGCCGCCATTCAGCGAGATAGAGATCGGAGCTGCCCTTGCCGGCGCGCATCGCGGCGCGGTCGATTGCCTCCTGGAAGCGCGCCGACAATTTCGCCTTGGCCGTTTCGCGGCCACGTCTCACCACCACCTGCGCAGGGATGTCGCGCCAGAGAATCAGCGTCAGGCTCGCCATTGCACTGTCCGAGCATTGCCGGCGAATGCAACCAGGCTTTCCTTCAGGCCGCCGTAGCCGGTGGACTGGAACCTGTATTCAAGACCCAGCCGCGCGGCGATCGCCTCTGCCCTGGCGCTGGACTCCTTGTCCGGAGCCTGAGCAAGGTAGACCAGCCGCCGATAGTTCGCGAAATACACTGCCTGTAATTCCGGATGCCGGTCGATGCCAAGGCCGCGGATCACCAGCCGCTCGAAATGACGCAGCAGGAAATCGGTCAGGTAAAAGCTGCCGGGTTCCGCGGCTGAGAGGGCTGCGAACACCGCCGGCGTCGCGAAGAATTCATAGCAATGCGCACCCGCGATCCGTTCGACACCCTCTTCGCGCAGCACGGCGTCGAGGGCGCCACCCGTGCCGCAGTCGGCATAGGCCACGAAGATTTCTTCATAGCGATCGCGATTCGCGCGGATCTGCTCGCGCACCGCGCCCGCGATGCGTTCCGGCCGGTTGTGCAGCTCCGGCGGCAGGCATTGGACGTCGAGGGCCGACCAGCCATTCGCCGCGCGCAAAGCCGCGATCTCGTGCGCCAGCGCACCGCAGGCGATGACCAGTCTTCGGGCCGGCGCGTTCAATGTTGCATCCACCCGCTCAATGAGCGGCGGCGCGCCGCGCGGCGATGAGTTTCTTCGCCGTCTCGACCGCAATCGCCGCATCGCGGCAGTAGGCGTCGGCGCCGACTGCCTTGCCGAATTCCTCGTTCAGCGGCGCACCGCCGACCAGGACAATGTACTTGTCGCGCAGGTTTTTTTCCTTCAGCGTGTCGATCACGACCTTCATGTAGGGCATCGTCGTCGTCAGCAGGGCCGACATGCCGAGGATGTCGGGCTGGTGCTGCTCGAGCGCGGCGAGATACTTT
The DNA here is from genome assembly GCA_049663745.1 of Steroidobacteraceae bacterium. GTDB lineage: Bacteria > Pseudomonadota > Gammaproteobacteria > Steroidobacterales > Steroidobacteraceae > SCUD01. Next base: position 2,614 of record JBATEA010000239.1, read on the forward strand.
TCGGCCGCGTTGTTGATGCCGAGGTCGATGACCTCGAATCCCGCCCCCTCGAGCATCATCGACACGAGGTTCTTGCCGATGTCGTGAATGTCGCCCTTGACGGTGCCTATGACGACCTTGCCGATCGGTTCGACGCCGGTTTCCACGAGCAGCGGCCGCAGGATTTCCATGCCGGCCTTCATCGCATTCGCGGCGAGCAGGACCTCCGGCACGAACAGGATGCCGTCGCGGAAATCGATGCCGACGATCCGCATGCCCTCGACCAGGCCGTCGTTGAGAACCCGCTCCGGGGACCAGCCGCGCTCGAGGAAGATGTGTGTCGCTTCCTCGACCTCGGCCTTCAGGCCGTTGTACAGGTCGTCATGCACCTGTTCGGCGAGTTCCTCGTCGTTGAGCGTGCGAAGGTCGAACTCGCCTGCCGCTGATTCAGGCATTTACGCCATCTCCGGTCGTCCCTGGTGATGAGGATGTTAAGCGGCGGGCCGCCAAGGGACTGGCCGCTTCGCGACAAGGACTTATCCACAGACGACACGCGACGGGAGAAGTGGGACGCCGGTTCACGCGCCGCGAAAGACGCCGCTACGCCTGGCGCAGCGCCCTTGGGCCCGGCGCAGTCCCGGACTTCTGGATCAGGCGTTCCGCGCTCGGCGGGTGACCGAACTGGTGGCGGTAGCAGCGCGAGAAATGCGGCGGCGACTTGAAGCCGCAGGAGGTCGTGACATCCATGATCGGCATCGCGGTCTGCAGCAGCAGTTCACGGGCCCGGCGCAGCCGCATTTCGAGGTAATACTTCTTCGGCACGCAGTCGAGGTGGCGCTTGAAGAGCCGCTCGATCTGCCGTCTCGACAGCCCGGTCGTGCGCGCGATCCGGTCCAGCGACAGCGGCTTCTCGATATGCTCCTCCATCAGCTGCGCGACCTTGATCATGCTGCGATGCGATGCACCGATCTGTGCGCGCAACGGGACATATTGCCGGTCCTGGTCGCTTCGCACGCGCTCGAGAACGAACTGTTCGGACACCAGCTGCGAGATGCGCAGGCCATGCTTCAGCTGGATCAGGTTCAGCATCAGGTCGAGCGGCGCCGTGCCGCCGGAACAGGTATAGCGGTCACGGTCGATGCTGAACACCTGGTCGCCGATCTGCACGCGCGGGAATTCCTCACGCAGCGCCGACAGGTTCTCCCAGTGGATGGTGGCGCGGTAATTGTCGAGCAGGCCGGCGCGCGCGAGCGCATAGCCGCCGGTGCACAGCGCGCCGAGTGCGACCCTGCGATCCGCCAGGCGGCGCAATGCGGTGAGCAGGGGCGCGGAAACCGCTTCGCGGACGTTGATGCCGCCGCACACGAACAGGATGTCCACCTTGCCGAGCTTGTCGAGGGCAATGGTCGGCGCGATGTCGAGGCCGCTGCTCGCCGCTACCGGCCGGCCATCCAGGCTGACGATCGACCATTCGTAAACGGCCTGGCCCACGACCCGGTTCGCCATGCGCAGTGGCTCGACCGCGTTTGAAACTGCGATCAGCGAGTAGTTCGCGAGCGTCAGGAACGCGTACTTGCTCTTCTGCAGGGCAACGGCAGGATCCGCGCTGTCACCGGGGTTGCGCATGGTGATTTCAGTATGCCATCGCCGCCGCCGCGGATGTCTGATTCCGACATAAGATTGTCGCTTTTGGGGCTGAGGGTCGCGCGCCAGCAGCTACACTGCCCTGGGCGAAAAGGGGATGGCCTCCGATGAAAACGCAGGCGCGGGTGGTCGTGATCGGCGGCGGGGTGGTCGGCGTCAGCACCCTGTATCACCTGGCGCAAAAAGGTTGGTCGGATGTGGTGCTGGTCGAACGCGCGGAGCTGACCGCCGGCTCGACCTGGCATGCCGCGGGCCTGCTGCCACTCTTCAACATGAGTTACACCGTCGGCCAGCTGCACAAGTACTCGGTCGACCTGTACAAGCGCCTGCCGGCCGAGACCGGCCAGGACGTCAGCTTTCACGTGACCGGCAACCTACGGCTCGCGACCTGCCGCGAGCGCATGGACGAATACCAGAAGTACTGCGGAACGGCGAACACGATCGGCGTGCCGTTCCAGGTGATCGGGCCGCGCGAGGTCAAGGAACTCTGGCCGCTGGTCGAACTGGGCGGCAGCGCCGACACGCCTGCGATCATCGGCGCGCTCTATCACCCGCACGACGGGCACATCGCGCCGGCCGACCTCACGATGGCGCTGCGCAAGGGCGCGCGCTCGCGTGGCGCGGAGATCTACGAACAAACGGAGGTGATTGCGGTGTCACGCAGCCGCTCCGGTGAATGGCAGCTGAAAACCACCAGGGGCGACATCGTCGCCGAGCATGTCGTCTGCGCGACCGGGAATTACGCGCGTCAGGTGGGGCGGCTGTTCGGGCTCAACGTGCCGGCCATCCCGGTCGAGCACCAGTACATCGTTTACGACGAATCACCCGAGCTGAAGGCTTATCGCAAAGCTGGCGGGCGCGAACTCGCGGTGCTGCGCGAATCGGACAAGTCTTATTATCTTCGCGAAGAACGCCTCGGCTGGATCCTCGGACCCTATGAAACAGGCGCCCCGGCGCGCTTTGCCGACGGCGTGCCGGAATGGTTCGGCAAAAGCCTGTTCGAAGGCGACATCGACCGGCTGCTGCCGCATGTCGAGGCCGCGCAAAGGCGCGTGCCGGCGCTCGCGAACTGCGGCATCAAGGACATCGTCAACGGACCGATTTCCTATACGCCCGACGGCAGCCCGATGGTCGGCCCCGCCTGGGGCCAGCGCAATCTGTGGCTCAACGAGGGCCACAGCTTCGGCATTACTGCAGCCGGTGGCTCCGGCTGGCAACTCGCTGAATGGATCGTCGAAGGCGAGCCGGGCATCGACATGCTGGCGGTCGATCCGCGCCGTTTCGGGCCGTACACCAGCAAGCGCTACGTGGTGCGGAAGAACGAGGAAACCTACCGCAACGTCTTCGTCATCCATTTCCCGGACGAGGAACGACCCGACGCGCGGCCTGCCAAGACGAGCCCGGTCTACGACAAGCTGAAAGCCATGGGCGCCGTCTTCGGCCAGCGCTACGGCTGGGAACGCGCCAATTGGTTCGCGCCAGCCGGCGTCGAGGCGCAGGACCAGTGGAGCTTCCGGCGTTCGAATTACTTCGAGCATGTCGGCAACGAATGCAGGCGGCTCCGCGGGGGCGTGGGTGTCATCGACCTCACGCCTTTCACCAAGCACGATGTATCCGGCCCGGGCGCCGAGGCCTGGCTCGACACGCTGGTCGCGAACAAGATCCCGGGAAAGATCGGGCGCATGGCGCTCTGCCACGCGCTCACGCGCCGCGGCGGGATCCGCTCCGAGTTCACGGTCACGAAGCTTGCCGAGCAACATTATTATGTGGTCAGCGCCGGCGCCGCCGAACGCTACGACAGCGACTACCTGCAAAAGATGCTGCCGGGCGACGGTTCCGTGACGCTTCGCAATATCACGACCGCTCGCGGTTGTTTCGTGCTGGCCGGGCCGCGCTCACGCGAGGTGCTGGCGAAACTCACGGACCTCGCGCTCGACAACACGTCATTCCCCTGGCTGTCGGCGCAGACGGGCGAGGTCGGGCTCGCCACGGACGTCTACCTGCTGCGCGTGAACTTCGTCGGCGCGCTCGGCTGGGAGCTGCATTTCCCGATCGAATACGCGCA
>JBATEA010000240.1:0-2538 GCA_049663745.1 Steroidobacteraceae bacterium
GCCGTGGACACCGGCGGCCTCGCGACCGGCGGCTGGCGCGAGGGCGACAGCGTCAGCGTGGCGGGCGTGTGCCTGACGGCCGTGCGCGTCGATGCGGGGATATTCGAGGCCTGCGTCTCGCGCGAGACCCTCGCGCACACGACGCTCGGTTCGCTCAGGCGCGACGCCGCGGTCAATCTCGAACCGGCGCTCGCTGCCGGCGATGCGCTCGGCGGGCATTACGTGACTGGCCACGTGGACGGCGTCGCGCGCGTGGCGGGAATCCGCGAGGACGCGGGTTCGCTGCGAGTCTCGATCGAGGCGCCGCCGGTGCTGGCGCGCTACCTCGCGCCGCGGGGATCGGTCACCGTGGACGGCGTCAGCCTGACGGTGGCTGGCGTGCAAGGTGCGCTGTTCGAGGTGAACCTGGTGCCGCACACGCGCCAGGCGACGACCCTGGGCAGCCTGCAGGCCGGCGATCCGGTCAACCTGGAAGTGGACATTCTGGCGCGTTACCTGGAGCGCCTGTTCGACGCACAATGGCGGCAATGAACACGATCGAGGATCTGCTGGACGAGCTGCGCGCCGGCCGCATGGTGATCGTCATGGACGACGAGGATCGCGAGAACGAGGGCGATCTGGTGATGGCCGCCGCCTGCGTGCGCCCGCAGGACGTCAACTTCATGGCGCGTTACGGGCGCGGCCTGATCTGCCTGACGTTGACCCGCGAGCGCTGCAGGGATCTGCGGCTGCCGCTGATGGTCGGCGACGGCAGTGACCGGCACGGCACCAATTTTACCGTCAGCATCGAGGCCGCGGAGGGCGTCACGACCGGCATTTCCGCGCAGGACCGCGCGCATACCGTGCGCACGGCTGTCGCGCCGGCCGCCCGCGCCGAGCATCTGCGCCAGCCCGGCCATGTGTTTCCGCTGATGGCGCGGCCCGGCGGCGTCCTGACACGCGCCGGCCATACGGAAGCGGGCTGCGATCTCGCCCGGCTCGCAGGATTCGAGCCGGCTGCAGTGATTGTCGAGATTCTCAATGACGACGGCACGATGGCGCGCCGGCCGGATCTCGAGCGATTCGCGGCGGCGCATCGGCTGAAGATCGGCTCGATCGCCGAATTGATCCGCTACCGGCTTCAAAAGGAGAGCTCGGTCAAGCGCCTGTCGGACGAGCTCGTCGAAACCGAGTTCGGTCCGTTCCGCATGTATTGGTACGACGACCGCGTGCACGATGCGCTGCACGTTGCGCTGATGCGCGGCACGCCGGGCGGCCAGCTGTCGCCGCTGGTGCGCGTGCATCTGCACGACACGCTGCGCGATGACCTCGGGCTGCTGCACACCCACGGCAGCTGGACGCTGCGCGGCGCGCTGGAGCGGATTTCCCGGGAGCCCTGCGGCGTGCTCGTCGTGCTGCGACCACCCGAAACTGCGGCGGCGATCCTGGACGGCGTGCGCGCGCTGGGCGTACAGGCGCCGCGCGGCGCCGAAAACGACGAGTCGGGATCGGTGCTGCGGACGCATGGCATCGGCGCCCAGATCCTGAAGGATCTCGGCATCACGCGAATGCGCGTGCTGTCCGCGCCGCGGCAATTGCTCGGCATCGCGGCCTTCGGACTCGAGATTACCAGCTACGAGAACTGAGCGCGGGTGCGGCGGCGGTATAATGCAGCGATGGAATATCCGCGCATCATCGAGGGTGACCTGCAGGCGCGCAATCTGAAGTTCACGATCGTCGCCGCCCGCTTCAACGAATCGGTGGTCGAACGACTGGTCGACGGCGCAGTGAAAGCGCTCATGAGCCACGGCGCGGCAACTTCGCAGGTCGAGATCGTGCGGGTACCCGGTGCCTTCGACTTGCCGGTCGTGGTGCGCCGCATTGCCGAGACGGGCCGCGCGGACGCCATCATCGCGCTCGGCGCGGTGATCCGCGGCGAGACCGCGCATTTCGACTATATCGCGGGCGAATGCGCCAGCGGGCTGTCGCGCGTCTCCAGCGACACAGGCGTGCCGGTCGTGTTCGGTGTGCTGACGACGGACACGGTCGAGCAGGCCGAGGAGCGGGCCGGCGGCAAGGAAGGGAATCGCGGCGCCGATGCCGCCCGGGCCGCGATCTATCTCGCCACCCTGCTGCAGAAGTTTGGGAGCTGATCATGGGCGCGCCGGCGTCGAGCCCATGCGCTGCCTGTCGGTGGATCGCAGCGGCGGAATTCGACAATTGAAGCGTGAATCGGCAACACTGACCCTGCCCGGGCAGGAGGCGGACGGACGCGCGCCGACCAATGAAAGAAAACCATGAGACCAGCCGGTTCGCGGGCGCCGTGCGCGGTCGCCGCGGAAAGCTCCGGTTCGCAGGCGCGCTCGAGCAGGAATTCCGCGCAGCGCACCTTGCGCGCGCGCGTCAACGCACCCGGCTGTGGCAGACGCTTGAGCTGTTCGTGGCGCCGGCGTTCGTTTGGGTCCACTACCGCACGCGCGTCGATTCCGCCGCCGACTTTGAAGTGCTCACATGCGCGGCGATCGGCATGGCGGTCTCGATCACGCTGTTCGTGCTCGC
>JBATEA010000241.1:0-2472 GCA_049663745.1 Steroidobacteraceae bacterium
GCTCGCGCTCCGCGCGAGCCTGCCGGACATCGACGGCGAAGTGCATCTCGCAGGCCTCAGCGCCCCCGCCAGCATCGAGCGCGATGCAGCGGGCGTGCCGGTGATGCGCGGCGCCACGCGTGAGGACGTGGCACGCGCGACCGGTTATGCCCACGCCCAGGACCGCTGGTTCCAGATGGACTTGTTGCGGCGCACCTCCGCAGGCGAACTGTCAGAACTGCTCGGGCCGGCGCTTCTCGACACCGACCGGCGCATCCGGCTGCACCAGTTCCGTCAACGAGCGGAGCAGGCGCTCGCGGATCTCGACCCCGTAGGACGCGGCCTGCTCGAGGCCTATGCGGCGGGCGTGAATGCGGCCACTGCGGACAGTCGCATGCGACCATTCGAATACCTGCTGCTGCGCGAAGAGCCCGCGCCCTGGCGCGCCGAGGACACATTGCTGGTCGTCTATGCAATGTGGATCGACTTGCAGGGCCTCGAAGATCGCAGCGAGCAACAGAATGGCTTGCTCGCAGCGTCCGTGCCGGCGTCGTTGTACCGCCTGCTGGTCGAAGGTGATCCCGAGTGGGAGGCGCCACTCGACGGCAGCCTGCTGCCGCAGGCGCCGTTGCCGGATGCAGAGGAAATCGATCTGCGCCGCCTCGACCCCGCGCTCTTCGCCGAGAAGACGGCAAGCGTCAGCAAACGCGACCCGGACGCCATGGTGGGCAGCAACAACTGGGCCGTCGCCGGCGGCCGCACGGCGAGCGGCCGCGCGCTGGTGGCAAATGACATGCACCTCGGACTGCGCGTACCGAACATCTGGTATCGCGCGCGGCTGGTCGTGGAGTCCGCGCAACTCGACGTCAGCGGCGTCAGCCTGCCGGGCGTGCCGGCGATCATCGCCGGCAGCAATGGCCGCGTGGCCTGGGGATTCACGAACAGCTACGGTGACTTCCAGGATCTCGTCGCGCTCGTGCCCGCGGCGGACAAGGACAGCTATCTCACAGCCGATGGCCCGCGGCACATCGAGACCGACATCGAAGTGCTGCACGTTGCCGGCGGCGCCGATGAAAGACTGCCGGTGCGCCGCACGGTCTGGGGCCCGATTGTCGCCAAGGGCGCGGATGGCCGCGAGCTCGCGTTGTCCTGGACCGCCGACCGGCCCGAAGCGACCGACATGGCACTCCTGGGACTGGAGCGCGCGCAGAACATCGACGAGGCGGCAGCGTCGATCGGTGGCGCCGGCATGCCTGCCCAGAACGTGATGATCGGCGACTCGGGCGGTCGCATCGGCTGGGTGCTGTCGGGCCGTCTGCCGCGGCGCCACGGCTTCGATCCGAAGCGTCCCGCCGACTGGAGCGGAAAGGACGCCGGCTGGGACGGCTGGATTGCCGCGAACGAATCACCGCGACTGCTAGATCCGCCGGACGGACGCGTCTGGAGCGCCAATGCGCGCGTGGTCGGCGGCGAGATGCTCGCGAAGATCGGCGACGGCGGCTATGCGCCCGCGACGCGTGCGCGCCAGATCCGCGACCGGCTCGCGGCCATCCAGGCCGCGACGCCGAAGGACCTGCTGGCGATCCAGCTCGACGATCGCGCGGATTACCTGGCCCACTGGCAGCCAATATTGCTCCATGCACTGGCGCAAGCCGGCGCGACGGAGGCCAAGGGCCTCGTCGCGCGCTGGTCCGGCCACGCCGAGATTGACGATCCGGGCTACCGGCTGCTGCGCGAATTCGAGGAGGCCGCCTCGGATCGCGCCTACCAGATGCTGACCGCCGAGGCGCGCAAGCGCTGGCCGGACTTTCGCTGGCGCACGCCGCCGCGGTTCACCGAAGTCGCCTTGCGCCTGATCCACGAACGGCCAGCGAATTTGCTGGACCCGCGTTTCGCCGACTGGGACGCCTGGCTCGCCGATGTCGCCAATCAGGTCGTGAAGAAATTGCCCGATGGCTGCACCGACCTCGCGAGCTGCAACTGGGGCACCGTCAACCGCACGCGCATTAGGCATCCGCTCAGCCAGGCGCTGCCCCTTCTGTCGCGCTGGCTCGACTTGGCCTCCGAGCCGATGCCCGGCGATTGGTCCATGCCGCGAGTACAGTCGCCGACATTCGGCGCCTCCGAACGCTTCGCGGTCTCGCCGGGGCTCGAGAGCGAGGGCTACCTGCACATGCCGGGCGGGCAGAGCGGTCACCCGCTGTCGCCGTACTATCGCGCCGGGCACGAGGCGTGGGTACGCGGCGAGGCGACGCCCTTCCTGCCGGGGGTGCCGGAGCATGTGTTGAAGCTGATGCCGGGCGAAAAGTAGCGAGACGACCGATGTGACGGGGCGGGGTCGTTAGATCATGTCGACCCTGAACATAGACAAAGACTTACGGTCAGCCGCGTGATTAGCAGTTAAAAATGACGTAAAAGAAACAGTCATTTATGACGTTCAATTAAGCGTTAGGCGTCCGATAACGAGCACCAGCATCGCTATGGTCTCAAGCC
>JBATEA010000242.1:0-3257 GCA_049663745.1 Steroidobacteraceae bacterium
CGGGGAACTGGCCGAGTATGTGACGCGCCTGACCGGCCTGCTGAAGGAATGGAGCGAGGCGACCGAGAGCGTTGCAACCCGCGCGGCGCGCAACCCGGACGAGATGGGCGCGGCGGCCACGGACTACCTGGAGCTGACAGGCTACCTGTGCCTGGCATGGTGCTGGGCGCGCAGCGCGGCAGTTGCGGCCGCGGCACTGCACAAGGGCGTGGCCGACCCGGATTTCTACACGGCCAAGCTCGCGACCGCCCGGTTCTATTTCTCGCGCCTGTTGCCGCGCGCCGAGGCCCACCTCGACGCACTGGGCGCGGGCGCAAGATCGCTGATGGAAATTCCGGAAGGCCAGTTCGCGTTCTGAGCCGGCTCAATCCTGCCTGGCGAGTCCGCCGCGCAGCGACCAGACATTCCCGCGCCCGACAGCGCGCAGATGCTCGGCTGCCGCGCGGCTTCGTATGCCGTGCGCACAGACCAGCAGGTAGCGCAGCTGCGGATCCAGGCTCATCGCGCCGTCCAACAGCGCGGCAAGCGGGATTTTGTCATGACCGGAGAGCGGCAACGGCGCGATCGCGCATTCGTCCGGGTTGCGGATGTCGATGATGCGATAGCCGCGGGCCGCGGCCTCGGCCAGCGGTAGCGCGACTTCGAGTTCCGGCATCGGCGCGGCCGCCTCAACGGCCGGGATGCGCCTGCAGTAATCCGCGCACTCGCCGGCACGCGGCGCGCTGAGCCGGCGCTGTCCGAGATCCAGCAGGTCGATCAGCATTATCTCGTCGCGCATCTGGCCCGGAAGGTCCAGCAGCAGCTTCAGGACCTCCATCGCCTGCAGGCTGCCGAGCACGGCCGGCACCGGGCCGAGCACCCCGCTCTCCGTGCAGTTTCCGACCAGTCCGTCGCGGGTCGCCTCGGGCCACTGGCAGCGCAGGCAGGAACCGCGGTCATCGGCGCGCACGACCTGGAGCTGTCCCTCATATTGATAGACACTCGCGAGCACTGCGGGACGGCCAGCCAGCACCGCGGCATCGTTGACGAGGAACTTCGTCGTGAAGTTGTCGCTGCAGTCGACGACGACATCGCCCTGCAGGACGATCTCTCCGGCATTGCCCGCGGTCAGCCGCACGGGCAGCGGGCGCAGGCTGATCGCGGGGTTGTAAGCCGCCAGGCGCGCCGCCGCGACTTGTGCCTTCGGACAGCCGATGTCCGCCGGCGTGTAAAGCGGCTGCCGATGCAGGTTCGCCGCCTCGACGACATCGTCGTCCACGATCGTGATCGCCCCGACACCTGCGCCGGCGAGACCCGTGAGTACTGCGCAACCCAGGCCTCCGGCCCCGATCACGACCACGGAGGACTGCGCGAGTCGTTCCTGCCCGATCGCACCGACCTCGGGCAATGCGACCTGGCGCGAGTAGTCGAAACCGTGCGCATGCGCCGCGGCGCCGCAATGCTCGCAATTGACCCAGCCGCTGTCGCCGTCGGCGTAATGCTCCTTCTTCCAGATCGGCAGCCGGTGCTTGATTTCATCGATGATCTGCCGGCACGCAGCAAAGGCCCCGGCACGGTGTTGCGCCGCGACGCCGACCCAGACCGCGAGTTCGCCGACCGCGAGCGCGCCCAGCCGATGCACGCAGCTCGCCTGCAGGGCCCCATGCCGGCGCAGGGCGCCGGCGACGATACGCTCGCCCTCGCTCTGCGCGAGCTCCTCGAATGCTTCGTACTCCAGCCTGTTGACGACCCGGCCATCATTGTGGTCGCGGACCCAGCCCTCGAAAGCCGCGAATCCGCCCGCCGCGGGATCGCCGAGCCCCTGCTTCAGCGCCTCCGGCGAGATCGGTTCATGCGTAAATGCGAATGCGTTCATCCGCCGGCCACCGGTGGAATGAAGACGACTTCGTCGCCGTCGGCAAGCGGGTTCGACCATTCCGTGAAGGCGGCGTTGATTGCGACCTTCAGCTGCGCCTGCGGCAGGCGGAAGCCGTGACGTGCCGTCAGTTCCGCATACAGTGCGGCGGGCGTCGTCGCGGCCGTCTCGACCGTCTCGGTCTGGCGGCCGGCCTGCTCGCGCAGCAGCGCGTAATAGCGCAGGTGGACGCGGGCCATCAGGCGCGCTCCCGTGAGGCGAGCATCTGGCGCGCTGCCGCAAGTTCTTCCGGCGTGTTGGCATTGGCGAGCGCCTGCGGGCTCGCAGGCGCGAGCAGGGCGACGTCGTGCCGCATCAGGAATTTCCTGGGGCAGGAGACGCCGCTGGCAACGAAACGGAGGATCGGGTCGCGGCTCGCCGGTTCATAGATCGCGCAAAGGGGCTCCGGCAGGCCGTCGCTGGCGCTCTGGAATGCCGTTGCGAGGCGGCTCATGTCCCGCCCGGCGATCAGCTCCGACAGGGTCGTGGACTCGAGCATCGGCAGGTCGCAGGCGATTACGAGCCAGGCCGTCCGCGGAAATGCGGCTTGAGCGGCGATGATGCCTGCGATCGGGCCTTCGACATCGGGACCATCCACGATCTGCGGGAAGCCCGCGCGCAGCGGATCGTCGCGCTGGTCCTCGCGCACCGACACCCAGGCTCGCGAAACGAATGGCGCCAGCAGCCCGATCGCGCGTTCGAGCTGCGGCCGCCGCTGGTAAGTCAGCGCCGCCTTGTCCTCGCGCATCCGGCTCGAGCGGCCCCCGGCCAGCACCAGCCCCTGGAGAGCGCTCATGGTCCTGCGTCCACGCTGTAATCACCCTTGCCGCCGGTCTTGCTGAGCAGCCGCGTCTGCTCGATGACAATGTCGTGCGACAGGGACTTGCACATGTCATAGACCGTCAACGCAGCGACCGAAGCGCCGGTCAAGGCCTCCATCTCGACACCGGTGCGATGGTGGACGGCCGCCGTGCAGCGGATCTCGAGGCCGTCAAGGCCCGCCTCGATCGTAATGTCGCAGCGCTCGAGGCCCAGCGGATGGCAGAACGGTATCAATTCGTGCGTACGCTTCGCCGCCATCGTGCCGGCGACGATTGCCGTACTGAATACCGGCCCCTTCGTCGTCTCGAATCCCGACGACCGGAGCTTGTCGAATGCCGCGGGCGGAAACCGCAGGCGCGATACCGCCGTCGCGACGCGCAGCGTCTCGTGTTTAGCCGTCACGTCGACCATCGCCGGCCTGCCGGCGTCGTCCACGTGGCTCAGCGGCGTCTTGCGGTCATCCGCCAATGTAGTGCATCTCGATCTTGCGCAAGGGCTGCGCCTTGGCCGGCACGCGCCGCAGTTCGCTGTAGCGGTCTTC
>JBATEA010000243.1:0-2383 GCA_049663745.1 Steroidobacteraceae bacterium
ATTCGCCGCCCTCAACTGGCGGTTCCGGCCGATGGCGCAGTCGGACCTCGCGCAGGTGTCAGCACTCGAGCGCGCGTCCTACGCATTCCCGTGGAGCGACCAGATTTTCGGCGACTGCCTGCGGGTCGGCTACCACTGCGTGGTCGTCGACACGCAGACCGGCGTGGCCGGCTACGGCGTGCTCTCGATGGGCGCGGGCGAGGCGCACGTGCTCAATCTCTGCATTGAACAGGCTCTGCGCAGGCGCGGCATCGGCCGCGCGCTGCTGTTCGAGCTGCTGCGCCATGCGCGCGACCGCGGCATCCGCGACGCCTTCCTCGAGGTGCGGCGCTCGAACAAGGGGGCAATCGAGCTCTATCACGAGATCGGATTCGAGTGCGTGGGCCAGAGGCGCGGCTATTACCAATCACACGACGGCCGCGAGGACGCCATGGTCTACCGGCTCGAACTAGGCGCCCTGCGCGACGCCTGATGACCCCACCAACCGACGAAATCTCGCGACGCCGCACTTTCGCGATCATCTCGCATCCCGATGCGGGCAAGACGACACTGACCGAAAAGCTGCTGCTGTTCGGCGGCGCGATCCAGATGGCGGGCGCGGTCAAGGGACGCAAGGCCGCGCGCCATGCAACATCCGACTGGATGCGACTGGAGCAGCAGCGCGGCATCTCGGTGACCTCGTCTGTCATGCAGTTCCCGTACCGCGACCGCATCATCAACCTGCTGGACACGCCGGGCCACGAGGATTTCTCCGAGGATACCTACCGCACGCTGACCGCGGTGGATTCGGCTTTGATGGTCATCGACTGCGCGAAGGGCGTCGAGGAGCGCACGATCAAGCTGATGGAGGTCTGCCGGCTGCGCGACACGCCGATCATGACCTTCATCAACAAGCTCGATCGCGACGGCCGGCCGCCGGTCGAGCTGCTCGACGAGATCGAGCGAGTGCTGCGGATCAGCTGCACGCCGGTGACCTGGCCGATCGGCATGGGCCGTGAGCTGCGCGGCATCTATCATTTTCCGCAGGACCGCATCTATGTTTACGACCGGGCGCAGAGCGGGCGTCTCGGGAGGAACCTGACCATAGACGGGCTGGCCGGCGCCGAGGCGGACGCGTTCCTTGGCGAGTCCGCGCCGGCGTTTCGCGAGGAGGCCGAACTCGTTCGCGGCGCGATGCCGCCCTTTGACGTCGCTGAATACCTGGCCGGCAGGCAGACACCGGTGCATTTTGGTTCGGCGATCGGCAATTTCGGCGTCGAGGAGCTGCTCGGTTCCTTCGTCCTGCATGCGCCGGCGCCGAGGCCGCGCCGGACGACCACCCGCGTTGTCATGGGAAACGAGCCGGCGCTTTCTGGTTTCGTCTTCAAGATCCAGGCCAACATGGATCCGGCCCATCGCGACCGCATCGCGTTCCTGCGCATCTGTTCGGGCCGCTACCAGCGCGGCATGCGGCTGCATCACGTACGTCTCGGCAAAGAGGTGCGCATCGCGGATGCCCTGACTTTCATGGCGGCCGACCGGCAGCAGGCCGACGAGGCCTGGGCCGGCGATATCATCGGCCTGCACAACCACGGCACGATCAATATCGGCGATACGTTCACCGAGGGCGAGACGCTCACATTCACCGGTATCCCGAATTTCGCACCGGAAATCTTCCGGCGCGCCGTGCTGCGGGATCCGCTGCGCATCAAGGCGCTGCAGAAAGGGCTCGACCAGTTGTGCGAGGAGGGTGCGACGCAGCTCTTCCGCCCGTTGCGCAACAACGACCTGGTCCTTGGCGCCATCGGCCCGCTGCAGTTCGACGTCGTCGCATTCCGGCTCGCGGACGAATACGGCGTGAACTGCACGTTCGAGCCCGTCAATGTCGCAACCGCGCGCTGGGTCGACTTCCAGGTTCCCGCGCAGGAAAAATTATTCCGCGAGCGCAATCATGAGCATCTGGCGCTCGATCATGCGGGGCAGCTGGTCTATCTCGCGCCGACCCGCATCAACCTCGAACTGACCCTGGAGCGGTGGCCGGAGGTCTTCTTCCGCGAAACGCGCGAGCACCTGGCGGTGGCTGCGTGAGGAGCCCGCTGACGCGACGCCCCGTGGTCGCGTGGGCGCTGTACGACTGGGCCAATTCGGCGTTCGCAACGACCGTGATGGCCGCGTTCTTCCCGATCTTCTTCCGCCAGTACTGGAGCGTGGACGTCGGAGCGACGGTCGGCACGTTCAGGCTCGGGCTCGCAAATGGCATCGGCAGCTTCCTGATCGCGCTGCTGGCCCCACTGCTCGGCGCGATGGCGGATCGCGGCGGAGCGCGACTGCGCATGCTGGCGTTCTTCACGCTGCTCGGCGCCGCGACGACGGCCGGCCTCTACTGGGTGCAACAGGGCGACTG